>CANCEU010000046.1 GCA_947375185.1 Chitinophagaceae bacterium | reverse complement strand
TGAATAGCTAATTGAACATCAGTATCTACCATACCAACACCATAGTTTACACCAAATACAGTTCTATCTAATGGGAAAAAAGCTTCAGCAAAAAATCCTTTTGCTGGATCTGTGCTTCTAATATAAGCTGTAAATGTGATAGGCGCTTTAACTCCATGTAATGAAAGTTCACCTGCTACTGTAGCTCTGTCTGCTTTCGTATAATTTACACTTGTAATTGTGAAAGTTGCTTCTCCAAATTTGATTGCATCTAAAAAATCAGCTGAAAACAAATGTCCTTGTAATTTTTCTCCAGCAGCATCTGTAACTTTCAAACCTGCAACATTAATTATAAAGCTTCCACCTACTAATTTACCACCATCTACTTTAACTGAACCAGATTTAACTGGAAAATAACCAGTATGGAAATCACTAGTTTTAGAACCTGTGAAATCAACTTTGCTTTTAGCAGCATCTACTGTAAAAGTAGTCGCATCTGTTTTAGTTGTTTTTGGAGTAAAAGAAAATAAAGCCACTGATGCAAGCATCACTACTGATAACATGATTTTTTTCATATTGAGTTGTTTTAGTTAATTATTAATAAATATCCTATAAATATAATAGACTACAAAAATACAAATCAATGTTTAAACAACAAAATATATTTTTAGCGCCTTGTAATTACAAATTAGGGGTAATTTTTAGCATTTTACTTGTATCTTCGCCAAAATTTCATCACAATGAACTTGCACGAATACCAAGCAAAAGAACTACTAAAAAAGTACAATGTCCCTGTTCAAGAAGGGGTCGCAGTTAAGAATGTAGAAGACGCTGTTGCGGCTTATAAAAAAATTGCTACAGAAACCAATAATAAATTTGCTGTTGTTAAAGCACAAATTCATGCTGGTGGTCGCGGTAAAGGCACTATTGTTGGAACTGATCAACGAGGTGTTGCTGTAGGAAAATCTGCAGAAGACATTGAAAAATTTGCAAAAAACATTTTAGGTGGCACTTTAGTTACTATTCAAACTGGTGCTGCAGGTAAAGTGGTTAATCAAATTTTAGTTGCTCAAGATGTATACTATGATGGCCCTCAGCCAACTAAAGAATTATATCTTTCTATTTTATTAGATCGTACTAAAGGAATGAACGTAATCATGTACAGTACCGAAGGTGGTATGAATATTGAGGATGTTGCACATGATACTCCAGAAAAAATATTTAAAGAGTGGGTACACCCAGGTGGTGGCTTACAAGGATTCCAAGCAAGAAAAATTGCTTTCAACTTAGGATTAAGTGGAGAGTCGTTAAAGAACTGCGTAAAATTCGTAACGAATTTGTACAATGCTTATGTTGGATTAGACTGTGGCATGTTAGAGATTAATCCTTTATTCAAAACAAGTGATGATAAAATCATAGCAGTGGATTGTAAAATGAATATTGACGACAACGCTTTAATGCGTCATCCTGATTTATTAGCAATGCGCGATGTTACTGAAGAAGATCCAACCGAAGTTGAAGCTGGAGAGTTTAATTTAAACTTTGTGAAATTAGACGGTAATGTAGGTTGTATGGTAAATGGTGCTGGATTAGCAATGGCTACTATGGACATGATTAAGTTAAGTGGTGGTGAGCCAGCTAACTTCTTAGACGTAGGAGGTTCTGCAAATGCACAAACGGTAGAAGCTGGATTTAGAATTATTATGAAAGACCCTAATGTAAAAGCAATATTAATTAACATCTTTGGTGGTATTGTTCGTTGCGATCGTGTTGCTGCTGGTGTGATTGAAGCTTTTAACAAATTAGGTAATATCAATATTCCAATCATTGTTCGTTTACAAGGAACCAATGCAGTGGAAGCTAAGAAATTAATTGACGAAAGTGGATTGAAAGTTCAATCTGCTATCTTATTAAGCGAAGCTGCTGACTTAGTAAAGCAAGCTGTTGCTTAATAATTTTAAGCCTTAAATTTTAAATTTAACGGGCTTCAAATTATCCTCTTATTGCTTTAATAAAGGCCTCAAATATCGAGGCCTTTATTGTTTCTATTCTTACCCAATTTTCGAAGAAAATAATGGCTTAAAATGCTATCCTTGGATCACTTTCACTTCCGTCAATGCACTAAACGAATATACTTGTCCGGTAGCCACTTCTACACATTCAATTCGAATTCGACGTTTTTTACCTCTTCTAAAAATACGTCCTTTAAAAGATTCAAATAACGAACCTTCTGGCAGGTGCGCGACAAAAGTGTGTCCCTCTTTTTTAACTACATCATAATTACGCAAAACCAATAACAGCGCAGTTTCCCCATTAGCAGTTGCAGCAGGATTAAGCAAAGTTTTTTTTAATGCCTTCTGAATATCAGGAGGGAAAATACCCAGCTGTAAAAATGATGCCAATAAGACACAATAAATATTTTTCCATTCTTTACCATGTGCTTCTACTCTATTTCTAAATTGTTCAAAGCAAAGTAAATGAGCAAGCTCATGTAAAAGCGTAATTAAAAATTCATACTTATTTAAATTACCATTCACGGTTATTTTATGATTAGCCCCTAATCCAGCATGACGATAATCTCCTAATACCGATTTTCTTGCTTTAGTAACTGTGAGGTGTACCTTATATTGATTAATTAACTGTACAACAGGTTCAAAAGATCCATCGGGTAAATAAATCCTAAGTGCATCAAGAGGATGTTCAACTTTTGCCATATTAATTAAATTATACTAATTAATACTTTCCTTGAGTCCATCTAATTTCCAACCAAGTATATATCAAATATAATGTCATGCTTAATAATAAAGTTGGCATACCTACAGGTGGTAATTTTTGTGTGGCATAAATGAGCGCAGCTCCTGCAAAAACAACCATTTTTAAAATTGTACCAATCATTACTGAATTTACCATAGCTCGAGGATTGCTTAAGTCAACTTTTCTAATTCTGTTAAAATTGAAAATAGAAAGAGCAAATAACATGACATTCACTGCCATTATAAATCTAAATTTTACCGTGGTAGCTTCAATAAAATATGCATTTGAAAATAGTAATATAGCGTTGGCTAAAATGAAAACTATTAAAATTGGAACTATTTGTTTACGAGCCATATTTGTAAATTTAAATTATTTAGAACCTGTGTCTTTAACAATTCTAATTAAGGATAAAACAATAAATATAAATGGAAGAAGCCAAATAAATATGGGAGTTTTTAAAGAGATGAAATGACGGCCATCCAAATATTTCCCCAAGAACAATAAAACCACTAAAGCTACTGCCCATTGTGATGCCAGGCCAGCAAATTTTGACAATTCAATAAATTTTGATTTAAGTTTATCTTTTTTCAAAAAAATAATTTAATCTGTTATTTGCTTACTTTCCGGAAGCTGCAATGGCAATGTATCTAACTGCTTAGGGTCATTGTCATTTAAAACCTTTTTAAGACCTTCTAAATATAAATCCTTATAATGAATAGACTGTTCCAAAGAATCCGTTTTAATTTTCAAAAGTTGAATCGTTGTTCTACTTTCTTTTGAACCATATCCTGGTATATAAAACTTCAAAGGAGTAAAAGCAATCAAAGCAATAGTTAAACCAACTAAAAGAATAAAGCTAATACTTACCCCCAAATAAACCGACCTTCTCGAGAATCTAATCGCAACCACTTCTTCATATGTGTCGTCATTTGAAACCACGAGTCTATAAGTATTGCTACTTCTTGTAAAGGTGTTATTGATGTCTAAATTTGCCATAAGGATAAATACCTGTTAAAGATACGACTGGATTGCAATTTTTGATAAAATAAAGCAGATAAATTGTACTTTTAAGGAGTTTTTGAAAGCAGTATGGCATTAATTAAACAATCATTAAATTTCAGCAAGTTATCTTGTTGGGCAATTGTAATAATTGCCTTTATCCCATCATTTTCAAAAGCACAGGATACCAGCAGCTCTTTACTCAATATCAATAAATTTAAATTAGTAAAATCGGCTAAAAATATTGTTGATTCAACTAGAAAAAAAATTAATGACAATATTTCCAATAAAGTAAATGATGCGACAAAGGATATTACTAAAAAAGTAAACTCGGAAATTAAAAGTTTTACTCCAAAAGAAGAATTTGACGATAGACCACTTCCTTATGAAAGACTATTAAATACGAAATACACATTAACAAGGCGTGCTTATCAAAATACGGTTTCACAGTTCAATTACTTATTTAACGCTGAAGAAGAATTAAAAGAAATTATTCAAAAAGCAAGAAATTCATATAAGGAAGAATTTGGCACACTTTTAAATTTTTATGATTATGATTTAGCAACTACTTCAAAAAGTAGTATTGATTCAATAGTATATCGTTGTAATGCAAATATTGTATTACATGATTTAAGAAGCAATTGGGTCGACGATGCATATTTATTATTAGCAAAGTCATATTTATTTCATCGAAATTTTGACACCGCAGCGAGTATATTGCAGTTTATCAATTATTCTTTTGATGAAAAAGAAAATGGAATGGAATTGCCAATTGGAAGCAACTCAAGAAACGCAAGCGGAAGATTTAGTATTGTAAATAAGGATGAAAATACTTTTTGGAAAAATGGAAATGTCCGAAATGAAAGCATGTTATGGCAGGCAAGAAATTTCATTGAGTCTAATCAAATAAATGAGGCACTTAGTTTATTGCAATTATTAAAAGCAGATGTTAATTTCCCCAAACGACTCCACCCTTTTTTAAATGAACAATTTGCGTATGCCTATTATTCGATGGAATCTTATGAGCTTGCCGCAAATAGTTTAATTGACGCTTTACCAAATGCAATAGATGATAATGCAAAAAGTAGATGGTATTATTTAATTGCTCAACTTTGGCAAAAAGCAAATAAAACTGAACAGGCATACAATTGGTATAAAAAAGCGAGTCAATTTTCCACCAACCCAATCATTGGAGTATACGCAACAATTAATATGATTCGAATTGAATCAGAAAAATCAAATAGAACTTGGCAATCACTTGCCAAAGAATTAGAGCAAATTACAAGGAAGGAAAAATACAAGCCATACAAGGATATAATCTACTATGAAATGGCAAAGCTTGCCATTCAAAACAAGGCGTTTATTAAAGCCAACGAATGGCTCATTATTGCCATCAAAAATAATTATGATAATCCTAAACAAAAGCAAACTGCATTTGAACTATTAGGTGAAATTAATTACAACGAAAACAATTTCGCTTTATCAAAAATCGCATATGATAGTATTAATAATATTTTAAAAACTAACCCTCAATTTGAAAAAATTTCACTACGTAAAAAATGGCTAGGTGTCATTGTTGAAGAATCTAGCAATCTAAAAATACAAAATACGCTTCAACATATATACAAACTTGCACCGTCCCTGCAAGATAATTATGCCAAAAATTGGAGAAATAGTCTATTTAATGACGCTAAATTATTAAAAGAATTATTCACAGATGGTTTTAAAGGCAATAGTAATGCAGGGAAACCAACGTCAGTCCAAAATAATACTTACAATGCAAGTTATACAAACAACAGCAGTAGTGGTTTTTATTTTGAAAACAATAATACAATTGCACAAGGCAAGCAAAGCTTTATACAGAAATGGGGCGAAAGACCAAACATAGATAATTGGAGAAGAAAAACCAGCACTTCAATTGTAAACATCAACACAAATAATGCAATTGCTAATAACGAACCAATAAAGCAAACAAGCACCATTAAGGAAGATAAAACGGACACTTTATCCTTTAAATTAATTACTAACGAAACAGAATATATTACTTCAAGAATCAATTGGAATAAAGCAGCATTAAAAACAGCTCAAACATTTCTGCTTAACCTAAATGATTTTGAAAAAGCTAAACCAATTTACGAGGCAATTATTGAAAGAAATATTGACGCTACAACTACAGAACGTGCATTATTGGATTTAGCAAGCCAATTCCTTCACATTGGTGATATTGAAAAGTCTGAAAATATTATAAAAAAGGTGATTGCCGATTATCCCAATGGCACTTATATGCAAAAAAAGCGGGAAGCAGATGCAACAAAATTAAAAACGGATAATGTTGATCATCTTTACAAGGAAGCTTTTTTCTTTAGCCAAATAGGCAATTGGCCTGAATTCGAAAATTTAGCTAATGACAATTATGCTGCATTTTATAAATCCAAATGGTATCTACCACTACAATTCTTAAAGGCTAAAATGTATGCACAACAAAAGCAAGATACAAAGGCCATTAAGGTATTAGACTCTATCATTCGCTACAGCAGAAATGAGGTATTAAAAGAGAAAGCAAACAGTATCATAACCGATATTAAAAATAGGAAAGACACTGAAGCATATTTATCAAGTCTTCAATTTGAGAAAATACAAATAGACAGTGTTATTAATAAAGATTCAAGTAATGCAAACGCTATTGCAATAAAAGAAAAGGCTATATCTATTGATACTACACACACAAAACAAAAAGAACCCGCCTTACAAAATAATGGCATTAATTCCTTTAAGAAAAAAGACCAGCCAATAGTCAATAGCAGGTTTACAATTGACAGTTCCGAGATTCACTATATCGCATTAATTACAAATAATACCAACGCCTTTATTGTTTCTAAAATTAAGGACTCTTTATTGAAAAATTATAAGATTGATTTTATACGCAACAAAATCGCTTCTACTATAGCTGAACTACAAGAAAAATCATTTATCATATGGATTGGTCCATTTGAAAATGCAAATGCTGCCTCATCCTATTTAACCCAGCTTACTCCTTCCTTACAAAAGGGATTAAATGATTACATCGCTGCAGACAAATATGAACTCATTACAATTGGCAAAACAAATATTGTAAAAATTAAATCACTAGCTGATTATAAGGACTACAAAATAACAATGCCAAACCAAATTAATAAACGCTAAAAAGAAAAACTGTGAACCAAGAAGTTAAAAAAAGCAAAAACTGGGCGCGTATTTTCTGGAAATATTATTTTACTTCAATTGGAGTATTTATCTTATTCCTACTCATGCTAAACTGGGGATGGATTGGCGACATGCCTGATTTGAATGATATTGAAAATCCAACCGCCTCTCTTGCAAGTCAAGTTTATGCTCAAGATGGTACGCCCATGGGAAAATATTATCTCGAAGACAGAATTAGCGTTAAATACAGAGACATTAGTCCTTATTTAGCTCAGGCATTAGTTGCAACTGAGGATAAAAGATTTTATGAACATGCTGGCGTTGATGGTGAAGGTTTATTAAGAGCGGTAACATTTTTAGGCAGCAAAGGGGGTGCTTCTACTATCACAATGCAAACAGCCAAAAACTTATTTACAGACAATTGGAGCACTCAAAATAAACTGCTTCGCATTATCCAAAAGATAAAAGAAAGCATCATTGCCATCAAGTTAGAAAGAAAATTCACGAAACAAGAAATCATAACCTTATACCTTAACACTGTTCCATTTAGTGAAAATTTATTTGGAGTAAGTAATGCATCAAGAAGCTTTTTTCAAAAAGAACCAGACCGATTGAATATTGAGGAAGCTGCATTATTAATTGGTATGGTGAATGCTCCAACTAAATACAATCCAAACAGAAATCCTAAATTGGCATTGGAGAGAAGAAATTTAGTACTTAATAGAATGGCAGGTTCAAAATTCATAACAGTAGATCAAGCGAATCAACTTAAAAAATTGCCCGTAGTAACCAACTTTAAAAAATTAGATGAAAACAATGGCCTTGGCCCCTATTTTAGAATGAACCTAGGAGAGTTTATGAAAAAATGGTGTAAGGAACATAAAAAAAATAATGGAGAATCGTATAATCTTTACAAAGACGGTTTAAAAATATACACTACTATTAATCCTAGAATGCAATATTATGCCGAAGAAGCAGTTGCAAAGCATATGTCTTATTTACAAAAGGAATTTAGCAAACAACCTAAAATAAAATCAGGGGAAATTTGGAAAGAATTTAATAATCAAATAGAAGCTGCCGTTAAGCAAACCGATCGTTGGAGAAATTTAAAGAAAGAAGATTTGAGTGATGAAGCAATCAGAAAAACTTTTAACCAACCCGTAACTATGCGTGTATTTGCATGGAATAAAAATAGATACATTGATACTATCATGTCTCCAATTGACTCATTAAAGTACCACAAGCAGATTCTTCAAACCGGTTTTTTGGCGGTAGACCCTTTTACAGGCGAAGTAAAAGCTTGGGTGGGTGGTGTTGATTTTAAAACATTTAAATATGATCATGTTAATATAAATACAAGAAGGCAGGTAGGAAGTACCATGAAGCCCCTCCTTTATTCATTGGCAATTGAAAAGGCTGGTTTTACACCAAATACTATTGTACAAGATCAACAACAAATGTTTGACGGCTACGGAATGGTGCCCAACACAGGCAAAACTTGTACAGGCGCATCTATGCCAATGGCACAAGCTTTGGCTGAGTCAAGAAACTGCGCATCAGCATATATCATGAAGCAAATTAATGGAAAAGGAAATGAAGCTGCGAAAGAACTAGTTGAATACTTAAAAAAATGTAATGTACAAGCTGACATACAACCCTACCCTGCAATCGCATTAGGTTCATGCGAAATTTCATTGTTTGAAATGGTACAAGCTTACACTATGTTTCCTGGCGCGGGTTACAATGCACAACCATTTTTCATTAATCGTATTGAAGATAAAAATGGAAATGTGCTTGAGAGCTTTTCTCCAAAAAGGAAAAAAGTGATAGATGAGGTTACTGCCTACTCTGTCGTAAGTATGATGCAAGGGGTGATTTCGAAAGGAACAGGACAATCAATGTATTCTTACGATGTAAAAGCACAATCCATTGCTGGTAAAACGGGTACTACAAATGACAATAGCGACTTATGGTTTATGGGATATACTCCTCAACTATTAGCAGGAGCTTGGGTGGGATGTGATGATAGATATATTCGTTTTACTGATAATTATTTTGGACAAGGTGCACATGCGTCCTTACCTATTTGGGCTTACTTTATGGAAAAAGTTAGTAATGACCCCGCATGTAAGTTAGATCAAAATGCAAATTTTGAACGCCCTTCTAATTTATTGAATGACTTTAATGTATCATTTGTTTCTAAAGATACTGTTGCATTAGAAAAATCACTTCCTGCAATTGAAAAAGCAGAAGATGTTTCAGCAGAATCAGACTATACCTTACCAAGTACTAACAAAGCAGTTTCAAAATCACCGGCCCCGTCAAAACCTATACCCCCAATACCTAATAACGGAAATGTAAAGCCAAATAAAGAAGCAGTAAAACCAAAAGCATTATTTCCACCCAAAAAGAATTAGTGAAATTTTCCTGCCAATTGATAGTTCATTGAAAAATGATGGTACAAATTGTTTTGGAAAAAAGAGGTACCATATTGAAAGTTCAATCTTTCTAATTTTAGGCCCATGCCTGTTGAAAATCCATTAAGCCCATTGGACTGTTCTTGAATATTCAAATCATATCGTCTAATTATATTGTACCCAAAATCAAGATCAACTTGTTTACCAATAAATACTTCAGACCCTATCGTTAAATGATTAAATACATTCTGTAAATGACTTGGTGATGAGGTTGTCTGCGATTGTGCATAAATTGGATCATAATATGAATTATTCCAAACTGAAAGCCTATCAGCAGTTAATGAAAATTGAATAGGAGCAAATTCCATTTTTCTAGTCCACCCAAGTATTAAATTAAATGGGAGTTCTTGCTTATGGGTTTCATTTCCAATTTGCATTCCAACATTTTTCACCAACAAACTTACTTGAGATAAGTTGTTAGCGGATAAATATTTCAATCCAATATCCATTGCAACTGCATTCGATTTATACAATCCATAATTTGAATGTATATATTTTAAAGTGCTCCCTATTCTAATATTGGGAATATAATCACTAGCCGCTGAAAATTGAATGGCATAATCATTTGGATGCATCACTCCAATATCATTACCTGCAATATCTGTCATGTTGATATTACCATAATCTAAAAAATGAACACCTACTCCCCAAGTAATTTTATTTCGCTCCCAATATTTAGTACTCAATAAATCATATTGTTGAATACCCGCAAAATAGGGTTTGATTCCAATATGCAGCTGATTATCCTGTTCAGCACTTAATAAAGATGGATTGTACATGGAAATTCCCAAGTCATTCCCAATGGAACTAATATTCACTCCTCCTAGTGCCGTAATTTTAGCACTATACGGTAGTTCCAAAAAACTATACACTGCGTTTCCTGCAGTGGTTTGTGCAAAGGAACTAACCCCATTCAATATCAAAAACAGTTGAAGCAGGACAATAAAAAACCCTAGCTTTTGTCTGTGATAAAAAGATTGTACCATATAACAAAGCTAGGGTTTACGATTTAAACTAATGCTATATCTAAAACTTGTTGCATTGTTTTTACATAATGAAATTGAACACCTTTTATAAATGTTTGGTCAATTTCGTTTACGTCCTTTTCGTTTTGCCAACATAAAATAATATCTTTCATACCGGCTCTTTTAGCAGCCAATATCTTTTCCTTAATTCCTCCTACAGGTAATACTTGGCCTCTTAAAGTAATTTCTCCAGTCATTGCCAAGTAAGGTTTAACTTTTCTTCCAGAAAAGGCTGAAGTTAATGCTGTCAACATAGTAATACCTGCACTAGGACCATCCTTAGGAACGGCCCCTTCAGGAACATGCACATGAATGGATTTGGTATTAAACAAACTAGGATCCACACCTATCTTCTTTGCGTTCGCTTGCAAATAAGTCAATGCAGTTGAAGCACTTTCCTTCATTACATTTCCTAAATTTCCAGTTAACTTCATTTCCCCTTTACCCTCCGACAGCAATACTTCAATAAATAAAATATCACCACCAACATATGTCCACGCTAATCCAACTGCGACACCAGGCATATTTACAGTTTTGTATAATTCATTGCTATACCTAGCCTGGCCTAAAATTTTATGTAAATCCAATTTGCTTACAGTTGGTTTCACTTTATGTTTATATGCCAACTCTTTGGCTTGGTAACGCATAATAGACGCCAACTGACGATCCAATTCTCTAACACCACTCTCTCTTGTATAATCTTCAATAATTTTTTCAAGTACATTGTCCTGTACTTGAAAATTTACTTTATTTAAACCATGTGCCTCTTTTTGCTTAGGCAACAAATGTCTTTTAGCTATTTCAACTTTTTCCTCAACTGCATATCCACTTAAATCAATTATTTCTAATCGATCTCTTAATGCCGGCTGAATATGACTGATATCATTTGCCGTAGCGATGAAAAGCGTTTTACTTAAATCGTATTCTGTTTCTAAATAGTTATCGTAAAAACTATGATTTTGCTCTGGATCCAACACTTCTAATAACGCACTTGACGGATCTCCGCGATGATCACTTCCAATTTTATCAATCTCATCTAATATCATTACTGGATTAGAAGTTTTAACTTTTCTCAAACTTTGAATAATTCTTCCCGGCATTGCACCAATATAGGTTTTACGATGTCCTCTAATTTCGCTTTCATCATGCAATCCGCCTAAACTCACTCTAACATATTTTCGGCCTATGGCATGCGCAATAGATTTACCTAATGAAGTTTTACCAATACCTGGAGGGCCTAAGAAACATAAAATTGGACTTTTCATATCCCCTTTTATTTTAAGTACGGCTAAATATTCTAAAATTCGATTTTTGATTTTACCCATGCCATAGTGATCAATATCTAATACCTTTTTGGCATTTTTTAAATCATAATTATCATCGGTGTATTCATCCCAAGGAAGGTCTAATAATAAATCAAGATGATTATACACAACCGAATAATCAGGTGTACTTGGATGCATTCGTTCCAATTTTTCTAATCCCTTCTGAAATAACTTTTGAGCAGCATCAGGCCATTTTTTGGTATCTGCCTTCTTTTTCATTTCAGCAACTTCACGCTCATTAGGGTCTCCGCCTAATTCATCTTTAATACTTTTGAGTTGTTGCTGTAAAAAATAGTCTCTTTGTTGTTTATCTATTTCCGTTCTTGTCTTATTTGTAACCTTATTCTTTAACTCCACAAATTGCAATTCTTGTTGCAAAAATTGAATTAACTTTTCCGCTCTTAATGTTATATCATGTTCCGCCAATAAACCCTGCTTTTCCGGCAACTCAACATTCAAATTTGAGCTTACAAAATTGATCAAAAACAAAGGACTTTCTATGTTCTTTAAAATGAGTGCTGCTTCGGATGGAAAATTAGGAGACAGCTGGATAATTTGTGTAGCTAAATCTTTTATAGTTGAAAGGTGCGCCTGAAAATTTTGATCTTCAGCACTTACCTTTTCTTCTTCCAATACTTTAATCTCTGCTTTGAAAAATGGATCCAATGCGCTCATCTCCAATAATTCAAAACGCTTTTTCCCTTGAATAATGACAGTGGTACCTCCATCTTGCATTTTAATCATTTTCATGATTTTAGCTACGGTACCAATTTGACATAAATCAGCAGGAGTTGGATCCTCTACATTACCATCCTTTTGCGCAACTACCCCAATTAATTTATCATTATTATATGCCGCTTTTACCGCTTGAATACTTTTATCCCTACCAACAGTAATTGGAATAACTACTCCAGGGAATAATACGGTATTTCTTAATGGCAAAATAGGAATTAAGCTATCGATAGACAAAGGTGGCTCATTCTCAATATCCTGTTCATTAAACGAGAAAAGAGGTATAAACTCGTTTTCCTCTTCAGATTTTAGTAAAAATTTATTCACGCTAATTCATTTATATTTTAGTCAAAATGGCACAGCCATCCTACCAATTTGTTGATTATTGGGCATACTCCTATATGCAATATTAATGCCAAACCCTATGAAAAATAAAGATTTAGTGACTTAAGGGCAAAAAAAATCCCTCCTTTTTAGGAGGGACCTTCTTGCAAGAAGTTTATATACTTCTAATTACTTTTTTGCAGCAGAATCAACTTTAACTGCAGCAGAATCAACTTTAGTTGAATCCATTTTAGCAGCAGCTGTGTCAGCTTTAACAGCAGTAGAATCAGCTTTAACTTCAGTTGAAGCACCACCACAAGCAGCTAATGCAGCGATAGCGAAAATTGCGAATACTTTTTTCATTTTCAAGGTTTTTTTAAGTTTGGTATAAAAATACGTGGGCGAAGATATCATTAAGCATTAAAATATCCAAATTTTAACAATAATTTTTTATTTTATATGTAAAAATTCGAGATAAATCTATTTTTTTCTGAAGTATATACGTACCGGAACCCCCGTAAATTTAAAATTAGCCCTTACTTGATTCTCTAAATAATTACGATAAGGGGTTTTAATATCATCGGGGAAATTAGTAAAAAAGGCAAAACTTGGCACTCTTGTAGGTAATTGTTGCACAAACTTAATCTTGATTACATGCCCTCTTACGACAGGTGCTTGATAATTACCAATCGCTTTTAACATGACTTCATTTAACTTAGATGTGGCAATTTTTCTATGTTTATTATCAAATACATCCAATGCCACTTCGATTGCTTTAAAAATTCTAGTTTTCTCAACTGCAGAAATAAACAAAATTGGAACATCTGTAAAAGGTGCCAGTTTGTCTCTTAGTACTTTTTCATAATCACGGGCTGTATTCGTTTCTTTCGTAATCAAATCCCACTTGTTAACTAGGAACACAATACCCTTCCCTTTTTTAGCAGCCAAACTAAAAATACTAAGGTCCTGTGCTGTAATACCCTTAACCGCATCAATTACCATTAAACAAACATCCGCTTCATCCATCGCTTTAATGGCTCGAATCACAGAATAAAACTCTAAATCGTCCTTTTCCTTATTCTTTCTTCTAATTCCCGCTGTGTCAATTAATATAAATTCCTTTTGGAACATATTATAATGAGTATGGATAGTATCACGTGTGGTTCCGGCAATATCACTTACAATGGTACGATCTTGTCCAATCATTGCATTCAATAAGCTAGACTTTCCCACGTTAGGTTGTCCTATGATGGCAATTTTAGGAACAGCAGGCGCTTCTTCGGGTTCTTCTCCCTCAGGTAATTCTGCCGCATCTGAAATAGCTTTTCGATTAGGTTCTTCTTTCATATCCGCAATCACTGCATCCAATAATTCTCCAGTACCACTTCCAGATATTGCACTTACAAAGTAGTTATGCTCAAAGCCCATTCCGTAAAATTCAGTAGCTTCCAAAGCTCTATTTGAATTGTCTACCTTATTCACACATACATATACCGGTTTGGTAGTTCTTCTTAATAAATCGGCCATTGCTGCGTCCAAGTCCGTCATTCCTACTGCGGCATCCACCATAAATATCATAGCATTCGCTTCTTCAATAGCAATCCTAACTTGTTTTCGAATTTCTGTCTCAAACATGTCTTTAGAATCAGGCACAAATCCGCCCGTATCAATTACATTAAAGTGCTTCCCTGCCCATTCAGTTTCACCATATTGACGATCTCTAGTTACACCACTTATATCGTCCACAATCGCTTTACGCTCTTCTAATAAGCGATTGAATAAAGTACTCTTGCCCACATTGGGCCTTCCTACTATTGCAACTGTATAACTCATAATAATTCAATTTAATATTCAAATAAACTATCTTAAATAATTGTATATCAATCTTTTAAATAAGATTAATTACAATTACTATTGATATCCAAATTCTTTCAATTTTGTATCATTGTCTCTCCACTTTGGCTTCACTTTCACAAACAATTCTAAGTATACCTTGGAGCCTATAAAGTCCTCAATATCTTTTCTTGCCAAAGTTCCAATCTCTTTAATCATCTTTCCCCCTTGACCAATTATAATGGACTTTTGGGTTTCTCTATTTACAATGATGTCTGCCTGTATCTTAACCAAAAGGGGTTGCTCTTTAAATGAGTTCACCAACACAGCTGTGTGATAAGGTATCTCCTCCCCAAATAACTGGTAAATCTTTTCTCTTATTATCTCACTTACAAAGAACTTAGTAGGCATATCACTCAAATCTTCCTGATCAAAGAAAGGATGTCCGCCTTCTGGAATTAATTCAAGAATTACTTTCAATAACCTATCTATGTCACTGATATTCAATGCACTAATTGAAATTATTTTTGAACAATAAGGCTTTGAACTAAAATAAGCATTGGCCTCTTTTACGCGTCCACCTACAGCCAAATCCGACTTGTTCATAACCACAATACAAGGCACTTTCAATTTTAATGCTGTAAACATTTGGTCTATTTCGTCAAAATCATCACGTACATCTACCATCAAAAGACCCAAGTCAGCGTCTTCCAAAGCGGACTTTACAGCACCCATCATTTTTTCATGCAACTTATACTTTGGATCAATTATACCCGGAGTATCTGAAAATATAATTTGGTACTCATCAGCCTTATTCAAAAACGCTTTAATTCGGTGTCTAGTAGTTTGCACTTTAGAAGAGACAATAGCCATCTTTTCGCCCATGATGGCGTTTAGTAAGGTGCTCTTACCTGCATTGGGCTTACCGAATATATTTACAAATCCTACTTTCATGCCTAGTCTTAATAATACAAAGTTACTACAAAAAAAATCCGCTCTCGATAAGAATCGGGAGCGGGATTAAGTGTTGCGAGGGAAGGGATCGAACCTCCGACCTTCGGGTTATGAGCCCGACGAGCTACCGCTGCTCTACCTCGCGATGTTTGGACGGCAAAGATAGTGCTTAATAAGTTCTTAGCCAAGTTTATTGGTAACTAATTAAAATGCTCTAATGGCACGAATACTTACTGGGCCTGTCTTGTTATTATAGTTTTGAATGCCAGTGACAAAACTTTGTAACCAACCGTAGTTAGTATCTGATTCAGTTGCACTCCAATAGTTCATTGTCGCAAAACCTCCAATATTACTTTTAAGTAGATATATTAAATTTAATTCATACTTGTATGGCAACCTCCAATCTGTAAATTTCTTTCCATTAACATCATAATTATTGGGATTTGATATTTCGTCATGAGAATTGAACCAAGTAACATAAGATCCTTGGTCTTGAGCTGCAGCTACTAATCCATGTTTTGCATCGGGTGTTATAAAAAACACATAACCACCTAAATCTGCATTTAATCCAATTGAATAAGTTGAACTCCCTCCACTGGCTTG
>CANCEU010000045.1 GCA_947375185.1 Chitinophagaceae bacterium | reverse complement strand
GCGTAAGCGTTTATTGGTTTATTTACAAAAACATAACCTTACTGGTTACCGCGCACTAATTGAAAAATTAGGCTTAAGAAAATAATTCAAGAACTACTTATAATAGCTGTCCCAACTGTACAACACGGTTGGGATTAGTTGTTTATATAGGTCTATTATTTTTTGCGTGTTTTTGAGATAGAATCAAAATTTAAAATCGATGTACAATCGATTGCTCACTACCAAAAAAATTAAAAATGTTATCACAACCAAAATCAGTAAAGTTCGAGGTTAATCCTGGACAAGAAATATTTATCGAAACAGGTAAGCTAGCTCGTCAAGCTGACGGAGCAGTTACTGTTAGACAAGGAAATTGTATTTTATTAGCAACAGTAGTAGCTAACAAAGACCCAAAAGATGGTCAAGACTTTTTCCCTTTAAGCGTTGATTACCAAGAAAAGTTTGCATCGGCAGGCCGTATTCCTGGTTCATTCTTCAAAAGAGAAGCACGTTTAAATGACTACGAAATTTTAACAAGCCGTTTAATTGACCGCGCGTTAAGACCTTTATTCCCTGAAGATTATTTATGCGATGTACAAGTATTAATTTCATTGGTATCTAGCGATGAAAATGTAATGCCCGATTCATTAGCTTGTTTAGCAGCTTCTGCAGCTTTAGCAGTTTCTAATATTCCAATTAAAGAAATTATTTCTGAAGTAAGAATTGCAAAAATTGATGGCAAGTTTGTTATCAATCCATCAAAAGCAGAATTAGCAAAATGTCAATTAGAATTCATCATTGCTGCAACTGAAAAGAATTTGATGATGGTGGAAGGTGAAGCGAAAGAATGTTCTGAGGAAGAATTAGTGGAGTGTTTAGAAATGGCTCACGAAGCAATCAAAAAACAAATTAAAGCGCAAGCTGAATTAAGAAAAATTGTTGGTATCACTGAAGTACGTGATTACAAGAAACCAGAACAAGACGAAGACATCAAGAAAAAAGTATACGATTTCGCAACTGCAAAAGTAGACGCTATCGCAAGAATGGGTTCTGCTAAGCATGAGCGTAGTGATGCATTCAGTGCATTGAAAAAAGAAATCATGGAACATTTAGGAACTGAGATTACCGACTTGCAAAAGAAATTAGCAGGAAAGTATTATGAGGACTTGAAATGGGAAGTGGTTCGTAACATGATTGTTGATAGCCGTATTCGTTTAGACGGTCGCCAGTTGGATCAAGTGCGTCCTTTGGCAATGGAAACTTCTCCATTACCAACTCCACACGGATCTTCATTATTTACAAGAGGCGAAACGCAATCTTTAACTACAGTAACATTAGGAACTAAGTTAGATGAGTTAATGCAAGAGACTGCTCAAAGTGCGGAATATCAAAAATTCTTCTTACACTATAATTTCCCTCCATTCTCAACTGGTGAAGTAAAAATGATGCGTGGTGTAGGTCGTCGTGAAGTAGGTCATGGTAACTTAGCACAACGTTCTTTAAAACAAATGTTACCAGATAGCACGGTGTTCCCTTACACTTTGCGCGTGGTTTCTGACATATTAGAATCAAATGGTTCGTCTTCAATGGCAACTGTTTGTGCCGGTTCATTAGCTTTAATGGATGCAGGCGTTCCAGTGCCTAAACATGTAAGTGGTGTGGCAATGGGATTAATTTCGAGAGAAGATGGCAAGTATGCAATCTTAACGGACATACTTGGTGATGAGGATCATTTAGGCGATATGGACTTTAAAGTTACTGGTACTAAAGACGGTATCTGTGGCGTTCAAATGGATATTAAAGTAGACGGTTTAAGCATGGATATTATGCGTGAAGCATTGTCTCAAGCTAAAAAAGGTCGCTTACATATATTAGATGCAATGTATGAGTGTATGCCAGCTGCAAGAGCTGATGTTAAACCTCATGCGCCAAGAATGGTTAAGTTAATTATTGATAAAGAATATATCGGAGCAGTAATCGGACCAGGTGGTAAGATTATTCAAGAAATGCAAAGAACTACTGGTGCTACAATCAATATTGAAGAAGTAGACAATCATGGTGAAGTAAGTATCTTCTCTGCAAATAAAGATAGCTTAGATGCTGCGGTAAGATGGATCAATGGTATTGTTGCGGTTCCAGAAATTGGAGACGTTTACGATGGTGTTGTGAAAGGCATTAAAGAGTTTGGTGCATTTGTTGAATTTATGCCAGGCAAACAAGGTTTATTACACATTAGTGAAATTAGCTGGAAGCGTTTGGAAACAATGGATGGTATCTTTAAAGAAGGTGACGAAGTGAAAGTTAAATTGGTTGGTTTGGATCCTAAAACAGGTAAATTCAAATTGAGCCACAAAGCTTTATTACCAAAGCCTGAGCAAGCGCCTCGTGAAGACCGCGGTCCTCAAGCTTAATTTTTCTGCGCCTTTTATATAAGGTAAATAATATAGACAATGCCTCAGTGTATAACTGGGGCATTTTTTGTTTTATCATGTGTTAAGGCATTACATTTTTCCTTAAACAAACGATACTTTTTGGTGTAAAATGCTATCTAAATTTCGCTAATAGACTGAATTCTAATTAACATTTACGAATTATGGAAAACTTAAAAATGTCTTAAATTAAACTTAACAAATTATTAATATAGAAGGATTAATTAAATATATTCGTAGTAGAGAAGCTTGTAACCGGTGTGATTTATTACACCAATTACAAGCTTTATTATTTAGAAAAATAAGTTCAAAACAAAACATCAAAACATGAGTAAAAAAATCCTCGTGAGTGTTTGTGCTTTCCTGATGACTATTATGGTCGGATATTCACAAACAGTTACAGTAACCGGAAAGGTTATCGACGAAAAAAATGCCCCTGTTGCTGGAGCTAGTGTTCTTGAAAAAAGCACTAAGAAAGGAACAAGCGCAGGTACTGATGGTGGTTTTACTATCTCAGTAAAAAAAGGTGCAACATTAGTAGTTTCAGCTTTAGGCTTTGAAGGAGCCGAAGTTGCGGCTGCAAGTAACGTAACAATTAGATTAACATCTGACGTTAAAGCTTTAGCTGACGTGGTTGTAACTGGTGTAGGCGCTGCTACTTCAAAAAAGAAGTTAGGTGTTGCTGTTGAATCAGTTCAATTATCTAACCAAGTTAAAGTTGCAACAGGTGATGTTGGTCAACAATTAGTTGGTCAAGTTGCCGGTGCACAAATTCAAAGTACCAATGGTACTCCAGGTCGTCCATTGCAAATTTTATTACGTGGTATTAACTCTGTTCAAGGAGGTACTTCACCAATGATTTTAATTGATGGTATCGAAGCACGTGCAACAAGTTTAAACTCAATCGACGTAAACATTATTGAAAGAGTTGAGGTAGTACAAGGTGCTGCTGCTGCTTCTTTATATGGTGCGCAAGGTGCGAATGGTGTTATCCAATTATTTACTAAAAAAGGTAAGCAAGGAAAAATGAATATTGAGTTCAGTACTTCTTCAACAGTAAATTCTTTGTTAAATATTGGTGGGTTAGAAAAGGCGCATTACCATGCATTTGTTACAGATGCATCTAACAATGTATTAACTGGTTCTGGTGCAATAATGGCTTTAGATCCAAAAACATTAGCGTTTAATGGTAACGTTCAATATAACTCATTAGGTGTTGCTGGTTTAGCAGGTGCTACTTACACTAGTATCCAAAACAAAGCTTATGATGCTAACTTAAAGTATTACGATCACTATAAGCAATTATTAGGTGATGGTTATGCTCAAAATGCTGCATTAACAATTTCTGGTGCTGGTCCAAAATCTGATTATTTATTTTCTGGATCAACTAACATGCAAAATTCAAACTTTGTTAATAACGGAGACTATCAACGTTCTAACTTAACAAGTAAAATTGGTTTAGAATTAGCAAAAGGATTAAAGTTCACAACAACAAATCAGTTGGTTTACACAAAAAATACATTGAATGACCAAACAGGTAGAAACGTATTTTTTGCTTTAAACAATGCGCGTCCATTTGTTGATTTTTCACAAAAAGATTTAGACGGCAACTATGCTGCTTATTTTGGAGATGCTGCTGGTGTTAACCACACAAATCCATTTTATACAAATCAATATTCTAGAACATTGATTGAAAAAATTGATGTAATCCAAAACTTTAACTTAAACTATAAGTTACCAAAGTTTGTAGAATTGGATGCTAAATATGCAATCAACTATTCTAACACCAATACAAACTATTACTACGACGATCAGTCTGGCAACGCCAATGCTGTATTGAACGGTAATAAATTTGTGAGTAACTATAATCCAAACAGTTCTTCAAACGGAACTACAACTGGAGAGATTGATAATTATGTTCAAAGAACAGTATTCCAAAACTTTATTGGAACTGCTACATTTAGAACTGATTTCAAAAATGATTTCAACATTAATATTCCATTAAAGACTTCTACTACTGCCGCATTTGACTACCGTAATAGTTTTTATAAGTCTTATGCTTCATATGCTTATGATGGACCTGGTTATTCACCATGGAACTCTACTCAAGCTGCAACGTTTAAAGTATTTACAGACTACGTTGAGCCATTCGTAACTTATGGTCTTTTAGCGAACCAACGTTTTGATTATTCTGATTTTGCAGGATTCTCAGTAGGTGTAAGAAGTGACTATTCTTCTGCATTTGGTGCTGGTGCAACTGCACAAACTTTCCCAAGAGGTGATGCATTCTTAGCATTGCACAAATTAAAACCATTCGAGAAATTAAAATTAGATAGATTCATCAATGAATTTAAATTAAGAGCTGGTTATGGTGAGGCTGGTATTCAACCAGGTGCGTTCCAACGTTTCCCTGTATTGAGTGCTGCTAACTTAGGTGCTAACAGTGATTTCGTTTCTCCAATTACTACACCTAACAAAAACTTATCAGTGGAATTATCTAAAGAAACTGAATATGGTACTGACTTAGGGTTTAATTTATTAAATGGCAAGTGGTTTAAAACTGCAAATGTTTCTGCAACATTGTGGAACAGAGAAACAGTAAATGCAATTTACAGTGTGGATGCTGCACCTTCAACTGGTGTGGGTGGTACATTGGATAATGCATTTGGTTTGAAATCAAATGGTTTACAAGCTTCATTAAACTTGAATGTTTATTCTGGTAAAGATTTAACTTGGGATTTCATCACAAACTATTCTCAACAAACTTCTGAAATATCTTATGTAAAAGGACCTCCAGTAGTAATTACTTCAGGTGCGGGTAGCGTAGGTATTACATTGAAGCAAGGTTACAAGATTGGTCAATTCTTTGGATATAGAATGATGAAGTCTTTGGATGAAATTAATCCTCAAACAGGAACTGCTTTCATTCCTGAAGCTAGCCGTGGATTATATGAAGTGGTTCATACTAAAGTTGGTGGTGATTGGGTAGTGAACAAAGCAACTAAACAAGCTGTTGCATTACCAGGTCAGTATAGCTTAGGTGATCCTAATCCAAAATTCAACATGAGCTTTATCAATAACTTAAACTACAAAAACATTGTTACTTTAAGTATGCAATGGGATTGGGTTGCTGGTGCTCACTTGTATAACCAAACTAAGCAATGGATGTATCGTGATGGTATTCACCATGATTATGACAATCCAATTACTATTGATGGTCAAACTGCTGCTTATACTGCATTTTATCGTAGTATGTATGCTGGTGGTGCTGCAAATGGTACTAAAAACTACTTTTACGAAGATGCAAGTTTCACTCGTTTAAGAAATATCTCAGTAGGTGTAGATTTAGCTAAGATTGTAAAAATGAAAGCATTCAGTCGTTTACAATTAGTATTGTCAGGTCGTAACTTAGTTACTTTCACTCCGTACTCTGGTATGGATCCTGAGGTTAACTATTCTACTAACTCTGCATTTGATCGCGGTTTAGATCACAATACAATTCCTAACACTAAACAATATACTATTGGTTTGAATGTTGGATTTTAAACCTTAACTAATAAAAAATTATCAGATATGAAGTATAATAAATTTTTAGTTGGAATATTGGGATTGACCTTGAGCTTAACTGCTTGTAAGAAAGATCTTGATATCTCTAATACTAACTTACCTACACCTGAGAGTGCTCAAAATGAGCCAGGTGTACTTTCCTTCGCGCAAGGAGCGATATATCGTAATGGATTTTACGATTTAAAATACTCAGATGGTGTTTATGGCCGTTACTGGGCAGGTACCATTGGGTTCCAAGAAATGATGGGTGACGTAATTGGTGCTGAAGCAGCGAATGCTTACATGAACCAAATTGGTTGTCCTGATAAAGTAACATTAGACGATGGTACGGTGGTATTAAACCCAGCTAGTATCAAAACGCAATATGCTTTATGTCGTTATGTTAACCAAAATGCACAAGGTGTGAGTAACACTACGAACTACCAATGGGCATACATGTACAACATGATTACTGCTGCAAATGGTGTTTTAGATTTATGTAAAAAAGTAACCTTTTCAGGGTCAGCTGCGGATACTAAAAAAGCAACTGTAAAAGCTTGGGCTTACTGGTGGAAAGGATATGCATATGCACAAATAGGTTCAATGTATTATGCTGGTATCATCCAAAATAAAACTCCATCAGAAGCAACTACAAATGGTAACTATGTTTCTAAAGAAGCAATTATCACGGAGTCAAACGCTAACTATGATAGTTGCGTAACTGCATTAGGCGCTGCATCAAGTACTGCTGATTACACTGCTACGATCACTAAATTAGTGCCTACTTTCTTACAAAAAGGAAAGGGTGGTGCTTTAACTGTTGATATGTGGAAGCGTAATATTAATACCATGAAAGCACGTAACATTTTAGTAAATACACCAGTATCTGCTATGACTGCTACTCAATGGAATACGATCTTGACATTAACTACTGATGGTGTTAAATCAACTGATTTAATTTTCACTGCCCGTACCGATGCAAGTGGTTCATTCATTGAAAGTTCAGTGGCTGATAAAATCTCTCAATCAACTACTACTGCTTCTACTAACACTTACAAATTAAGTGAGCGTTGGGTACAAGAATTCAGAACAGGTGATAAGCGTAAAGACAATAACGTAATAACATTAGCATCGGTTGGTATATTTAATACTGACCGTGGTAATTCATTTAACACACGTTATAGTTTGAAGAATGGTGGTGCTGCCATTGCAGGTGTTGTTACTTATTCTAATACCACTTCAGGTGCAAATGAAATCACTATTGCAGCTACTTACGAAGAGAATGAGTTAATGAAAGCAGAGGCCTTAATTAAAACGGGTGCTATTGATAATGGTGTTAAATCTATCGACGCGGTAAGAACTTACCAAGGTGCTGGTTTAGCTGCTATTGGAACAGGTTTAACTGCTTCTGCAGCTTATGAGGAATTAAGAGCTGAGCGCAGAATTGCTTTGGCATTTAAAGGATTATCTTTCTATGACGCTCGTCGTTGGGAAATTATTGCTCCTGATAAAGGCCGTACTAACTGCGTAGTAGTTTCATCTGCCGGTAAAGTAAATACTAAAGCAACCATCACTTATGGTTTCTTAGATTACTGGGATGTTCCAGATAATGAGTTGGCATACAATCCAGCTGCTACTGGATCGGCTCCAACTAAGAATCCTAAGTAAAAATTAATAGCTATACAAATAGTTAGTCTATTTTAATGGATTTATAAAAAACAAGACCCCTCGGGGTCTTGTTTTGTTTTAGGGATGTTTATCTTTATCTTAAATCTAGCTATATGAAAAAGGTCATTTTGGGCTTACTAGTATGCTTGGGGGCAATTCAAATTAGCTTTGCTCAAGCAAATACCATTGGCACAACAGGCAAATGGGGTAGTCAAATATTTTTAAGTGATGTCAATGGACGAGCTTTTGAGAACAAGTATGCTGATATAACTGGGAGCCCCTATTTTTTGCCCGATTATAAGTTTGCAACCATTATTATGTCGGACGGCAAGAAATATGATAATGTGAAAGCTAAAATAAATTTAGTAGAACATGAGGTAGTATTTATGGATTCCAAGGGGCAGGAGGGATATATTGGAAAAGGGTTAGTTTCATTGATTTACTTTTACGATACAAGCAATGCGGGGATAAAAGGCTATATGTTTAAAACCGGATTGCCTAAAATAGACAATCAAACCAATTTGAGTTTTTATCAAGTATTAAATTCGGAAGGGTGGCAATTGGTTAAATCTATCAATAAAACAATTGAGGAGCGTGGCAATGAGCTTTCGGGTGAGAAGTATAAGGAGTTTGTTACTAGAGAGAATTTGTATTTCTTTGAAAATGGAGTGATGCAGAAAGTTAAAAAAGACAAAGCATTTTTTGCTGCACTTTTTGTAGGCAGGGAGGCAGATTTTAATAAATATGTTTTATCAACAAAAATAAATTTTAAGGATGAAAATCAACTAGTTATACTGCTTAATTATTATAATAGTTTATATCATCCTAGAGAATAATTTACGAACCAATTATGCAAAAAGAATACATCCAAATAGCCTTTGACTTTGATAACCAAGATCAATTTGAAATACTAGTGGCTCAATTGTCTGCACTAGGATTTGATGGTTTTAATGAGGAAGAAGCTGCCACTGGCATTAATAATGGGGTTGGCATGAGTAGTGTTTTAGGAACGTCAGCCGGATTAGGGGAAGGCGCCGGTCATTGTAAAACCTTTATTTTAGCTACAGATTATGTTGACAATAATATTGAAATTGAATTAAATAAAATATTTAATAATAACGATTTAACTTATTCTAAATCAATTATTAAGGAAGAAAATTGGAATGCTATTTGGGAGTCCAATTTTGAACCAGTAAGAGTAGGTGACTTTGTAGGGATACGTGCTTATTTTCACCCACACTTTGACCCAGCCGTTCAATTTGAAATTAATATCACCCCTAAAATGAGCTTTGGAACGGGGCATCATGGAACTACTTTCACCGTAATGCAAATGATGGAGGAGATAAATTTTATGTGTAAGACGGTATATGATTTTGGAACGGGTACTGGTATTTTGGCCATTTTAGCGGAAAAATTAGGTGCTGTTGACATACTTGGGGTTGACAACGATGATTGGTGTATTGAAAATGCCCATGAAAATATCCAAGCGAACCAATGCAGACATATAAAAATAGAAAAAGTAGCTTCAGCTATTCAAAACCGAACCTTCGATATTATTCTAGCTAATGTCAATAGGCACATTATTGAGGCTAACATGATTGAACTTACTAAAGTGAGCACAAATCATAGTCAATTGATTCTAAGTGGCTTACTTGTTGAAGATCAGAAAGATATGATTGAATTAGCGCACCAAAATGGTTGGAATTATTTAAATAATAAGCAAATGAATGGCTGGATTAGTTTGCTTTTTGATCGGATTTAAGTATCCCAGCAAATAGGCCTTAGTCTATTAAATTGATGTGTTAACAAATCATTAAACTTTTTGGTCGTATATTTGTATGTGCCAACTAGGAAATTATGAACGAATCTATTTTAGTCATTTTAGCATATTTAATTGGATCCATACCAACTTCGGTATGGGTGAGTAAGTCTGTTTTTAAATTTGATATTAGAGATTACGGTAGCGGAAATGCCGGTGCAACTAACTCATTTAGAGTGTTAGGCGCAAAGTGGGGTAGCTTCGTAATGTTTGTTGATGTTTTAAAAGGAGTGATTGCAACTTCGTTATATATAATAATTCCTTACTACTTGACCAATGAATTGGCGAGGACTAACTTTATGATTATATTAGGTTTAGCCGCTGTAGTTGGTCACATTTTCCCTATCTGGGCCGGTTTTAGAGGCGGTAAAGGTGTTGCTACCATTTTAGGTATGGCTTTGGCAATTCAGCCTGCCGTAGCCTTACTTTGTTTAGTAGTTTTTGCATTTACCTTATTAACTACTCGTTTTGTGTCATTAAGTTCCATGTTAGCGGGTGTCGCTTTTATGATATTGATTTTGTTCATATTTGATGAGAAAGAAACCTTGTATCGATTATTTGCGATTATTGTCGCTTTTATGGTTATTGTAACCCACCAAAAGAACATCACAAGGTTGTTGAATGGAACTGAAAATAAGGTTCCTTTGTTTAGAAAGAAGAATAAATCCAATTTGGATTAATTCATTGATTTTCAGTTTGTTATATCTTTTTATTGAATTACTATTTGTTCTAACTTAGAATTTAGTAACTTTGCCCTCCCTTAAATAATTTACTCATGACAGGACCTCAGCATATTTTAGAGAAGTTGCAGTTGAAAGAAGAGAAAAATTTACTTATTCAAGGGTTGCCATCTTCAGTAGAGAAACAATTCGCAAAGTTAAATTACAATAAGAACATCACTCCTTTATTAAAGACAAGGAAGATTGACTTTGCTTTAATTTTCGCAATTAACCAGTTGCAACTTAATAATATTTTAAAAGAGGTGTTTTCAGCATTACACCCAGAAAGTAAACTTTGGATTGCTTATCCTAAGACCACTTCAAAGATTGTTTCTGATTTAAATAGAGACGCAAGCTGGGAAATTCTTTCTAAAAATGATTATGAGGCTATCAGACAAGTTACTTTGGATCACGTTTGGACTGCAATGCGTTTTAAGAAAGTAGATCAGTTGCCAAACAAAAATAGAACATTTGTTGAGTTTAAAGCGGCTGATATAAAAGTAGACGATTTTGAAAAAAGAATCATTGCTTTACCAATTGAGTTAGATAAAATTTTAGCAGCACATGATGAGGCTAGAGATTTTTTCGCAACCTTATCTGTAATCAATCAAAAGGAATATTTGTCTTGGATTCAAGGGGCTAAAAAAGAAGAAACCAAACAAAAGCGTTTGGAAGCAACTTTGGAAAAATTGTTAGCCGGCAAAAATAATCCTTCTGAAAAATAGACGTATAGTTGAGTTAGTAAGTATATCTAATCCCCAATTTAATGTTGGGGATTTTTATTTTTAAACCCCTTTTTATTATTTGTAAATCACCGTACCAATTGTTGAAGTAAGCTCCTTTTCAATATCCTTTAAATGCTTATGTATTTGCAATAACTGAATTTGTTCTGCTTCAGGCGCATGCTCTAAGTCGGCCTGATTTTGAGCAATCATCTTTTTTATTTTTCGTAGTTTGAAATACAATAGGGTAATATCAATTTCTACCATGATATCCTTTGGTTCCTCTTTCTTTTTGATCCCTAATTTTTCATTCCATCTTAAACTTAACTCTTGTTCAGGCGCTAATAAAGTAACTACCCATTTTTGAACACGTTCATCTGGATGGTATTGCATTGTTTTGCCGTCGGGCAATTTGCCATCATAAAACCATTGTTTATAAGCGTCCATTAAATAAATCATTTCGACATTTTCTAATGGAAAGCCATCTATTTCATCAAATATATATTGGGCAATAAATTTACCCTCTTTGTTTTGTTCAATACCCAATTCAAGCATAAGACGCACTAAATTCTTTTCATGTGCTAAATCGCGATCAGTAATTAAGTCAAAATTGGTATCTTCTTGTTCGGCCGGAGGGAAGCTAGGCATTAAGATAGCTGCTTCATCGTAGCTCATCTTTTTTTCTTCCTTAACTATTTTATCTCGCTTAAATTTATTGACTAATTGTGTTAGTCCAGTTTCGTCAATGCGCAATAAGGAAGAACACTTTCTTACATATTCTTGCAGCTTGGTAAAATCCTCCGCTTTATTAATTTTACTTAAGGTTTCCGCAATGGTATTTACTAAAATATTCTTTTTATTCAAATCATTGCCAACATCCTTTAATTGCACTTCCAATTGAAATAGTACAAAGTCTTTTTTATTTGACTTTACAAATTCCCTAAAAGCATCAGGACCCACTTTGTTGACATAGCTATCGGGATCCTCCTTGTCTGGAATTAATACCAATTGTACATTCAAACCTTCCTCCAATGCCATGTCTAATCCGCGCAATGCAGCTTTTACACCTGCACTATCGCCATCATAAATAATGGTTAGGTTTTGCGTATACTTTTTAATTAACCTTAATTGGTCAATAGTAAGTGAGGTACCTCCACTTGCTACCACATTTTCAATACCTGCTTGATGTAAGCTTACCACATCGGTATAACCTTCCACCAATAAACATTCATCATTGCTGTTTATAGAATTTCGAGCAAAGTAGGAGCCATATAGGATTTTACTTTTTACATAAATCTCATTCTCAGGGGTATTTATATATTTTGGTGACTTGTCATTTTTTGCAATTTGCCTTGCGCCAAATCCAATTATTTTTCCAGTCGTGTTGTGAATAGGAAAAATTATACGGTCTCTATAATTATCCTGCCATTCACCATTTCGTTCTACTACCAATCCTGTTCGGGCAAATAATTCAGGATTAAATTGATTTTGTATTAATGCCTTTGCAAGGCCATCTCGATCCGAAGGATTGTATCCAATTTTAAATTTATCTACAATTGGTTTTAAGAAACCTCTATGTTGCATATAGCTTTGTGCAATCAATTCCCCATTTTCGGTTTCCCAGTATTGTTTGGTGAACCATTCCATGGCAAAGTGGTTGATGGCATAAATGCTATCTGCTACTTGTTGTGCAATTTTTTGTGCAGGACTGGTTTCAGTTTCTTCTATCTCGATATTATACCTTGCCGCAAGCCATCTTAAGGCTTCAACATAACTATACTTTTCATGCTCCATCAAAAAAGTGATGGTATTGCCGCTTTTGCCACAACCAAAACACTTATAGATTTCCTTAGCTGGCGAAACCGTAAAGGAGGGCGATTTTTCGTTGTGGAAAGGGCAGTTGCCTAAATAATTGGTCCCTCGCTTTTTTAACTTCACAAATTCTCCCACCACATCAATTATATCAATGCGACTCGTAATTTGTTGAATGGTTTGCGAGGTAATCATATAGGCGAAAATAAGGCTTAATCCTCATTAGGAAGTGAAAATTCCATATCATCACTATCCAACAATTCTCTTTCTATTTCCTCCATCTGAACTATATCCCAGGCCTCAGATTCGGTAGGGGTCATATTTAATAATTCGGCATAGTCCGTTTTATCTAATATGTCCTGTAATTTATTAGATAGGGCGCAAATCACAAATGAAGTGTTTTGCTCATAAAACTGTCCCTGCGCTTTTGCAATTTGTTCTATTATGGCTTCGTCCCAGTTGTCCACTTGCTTTAAATTGAGTATCAGGTTTTTTGGTGCCGTATTCCCCAATTTCGTGGTCAAATTGTCCAATTCGCCTACTAGATTTGACAAAAGTTGCTTATTCTCTATCGTAATTACAGTGAATTTTTCCTTTAGAGCGGTTTGGTATAGAATTTGACTCATAATAATAAGTTAGTAACAAGTATAAACAGACATACTTTAGGACAAAAATATTCGTTATTCTTGTAACAGCTCCAAAAAAATTTATGGATAATAATTTTTCAACACAAGTTAAGGAAATCATCTCTTACAGCCGTGAAGAAGCTTTGAGATTAGGTAATGACTTTATTGGGGCCGAGCACCTAATGCTAGGACTCATTAGAGATCAGGAAAATACAGCTATTAAAGTATTGAAGCAGTTGAATGTAAATTTGACTGAATTAAGAAAAGAGATTGAATTAGCCGTTAAGGATAAATCAGGCAAAAATGTCGCCAATATCAACAGTTTGCCCCTTACAAAGCAAGCTGAAAAGGTAATTCGAGTAACTGTATTAGAGGCGAAGGCATTGAAAAGCCCAATGGTGGAAACGGAACACTTATTGCTAAGCATCCTAAAAAATAAAGAAAACATAGCGACTCAAATTTTAAATCACTTTGATGTGGATTATGATTTGTTCCGCAATGAATTGGGTATGGTAGGATCTTCACCTTCGGGTTTAGATGATAGCGAACGTTCGGAGCGCACAGGTCGTTCGGCTGAGTCAACAAGATCTGAATTTTCAGACGATTCAGATGATGATTTTGAAGATGACAAGCGTGGTCCTTTTGGTGCTGGTGCAAAACCAAAAGCAGGAACCCCTAATAAATCAAAGACCCCTGTATTAGATAATTTTGGACGTGATATTACAAAGCTTGCCGAGATGGACGCCTTGGATCCAATTGTGGGTCGTGAAGCTGAAATTGAAAGAGTAAGTCAAATATTGAGTCGTCGTAAAAAGAACAATCCAATTTTAATAGGTGAGCCAGGGGTGGGTAAAACTGCCATTGTGGAAGGGCTGGCATTGAGAATTGTACAAAGAAAAGTAAGTCGTGTTTTATTTGATAAGCGTGTTATTTCATTAGACTTAGCGGCACTAGTTGCCGGTACCAAATACCGTGGTCAGTTTGAAGAGCGCATGAAAGCAATCATGAACGAACTGGAGAAAAATAGAGATGTTATTTTATTTATTGATGAGATTCATACAATTGTAGGTGCAGGTGGAGCGAGTGGTTCTTTAGATGCTTCAAATATATTTAAGCCAGCACTAGCTCGTGGTGAGTTGCAATGTATTGGTGCTTCCACATTAGATGAGTATAGAATGCACATTGAAAAAGACGGTGCATTAGATCGTCGTTTCCAAAAAGTAATTATTGAACCACCTAGTGTTGAAGATACTATTACGATATTAAACAATATCAAATCTAAATACGAGGACTATCATAGTGTTACTTATGATCAGGAAGCGATTGAGGCTTGTGTGAAATTAAGTGACCGTTATATGACCGATCGTTTATTGCCGGATAAAGCTATTGATGTGTTGGATGAAGTAGGTGCAAGAGTGCATTTAAAAAATATTAGTGTGCCTCAGGATATCGTTGAATTGGAAAAGCAAATTGAAACGGTAAAGGAAGAAAAAAATAAGGTGGTTAAGAGCCAGCGCTTTGAAGAAGCGGCTAGTTTAAGAGATACAGAGAAAAAATTAGGAGAGGCATTAGAAAAAGCAAAACAAAATTGGGAGGAAGAAAGCAAAACGGCTCGATTCCCAATTAATGAAGAAAATATTGCCGAAGTAATTAGTATGATGACAGGTATTCCTGTTAAGCGTATGGTGGAGGCGGAGACTACGAAGCTTCGAAAGATGGCCGATGATATGAAAGGAATGGTAATTGGTCAGGACGATGCTATTAGTAAAGTAGTTAAAGCAATTCAAAGAAACAGAGTAGGGTTGAAGGATCCTAAAAAACCAATTGGTACTTTTATTTTCTTAGGTCCTACAGGTGTAGGTAAAACTGAATTAGCACGAGCATTGGCAAGAAATATGTTTGACTCAGAGGAAGCGTTAATTCGTATTGATATGAGTGAGTACATGGAAAAATTTGCTGTATCTCGTTTAATTGGTGCCCCTCCAGGTTATGTTGGTTATGAAGAAGGAGGTCAATTAACTGAAAAAGTTCGCCGTAAGCCATACTGTGTAATACTTTTAGACGAAATCGAAAAAGCGCATCCAGATATTTATAATATTTTATTACAAGTTTTAGATGATGGTATTTTAACGGATGGCTTAGGTCGTAAAATTGATTTCAAAAATACCATGATCATTATGACTTCAAATATTGGCGCACGTCAATTGAAAGAGTTTGGTGATGGTGTTGGTTTTGCAACGGCTACAAGAGTTCAACAAACAGAGGAAAACAATCGTTCAGTAATTGAGAAAGCTTTGAAAAGAACATTTTCTCCTGAGTTCCTAAATAGAATTGATGACGTAATTGTATTCAACTCATTGACAAAAGATAATATCTACTTAATCATAGATATCATCATGAAAAATGTGTTAGGACGTTTAGTTAATTTAGGAATCAATTTGGTGTTAACTGAAGCCGCAAAAGAATTTATTGCTGACAAAGGATATGATGTTCAATTTGGAGCAAGACCTTTACATAGAGCTATTCAAAAATATGTAGAAGATCCTTTGGCGGAAGAAATATTAAACGCGAGTGTTAAACAAGGTGATGTTTTGGTGGGAGATTTGAATGGGGATAAAAGTGGGCTTACTTTTACTTTGCAAAAAAAGGAGAAAGAAAAATCTGAAAAAGCGGTGAAAGAACCTAAGGAGCCTAAAGCTCCAAAGGAACCTAAAGCAGAATAAACGCTTTAAAAAAGGCCTCGAATTTTATTCGAGGCCTTTTTAGTTATTATGAAACTTGAAAAATAGGTATGTTTATTTTGTTCCCCAGCGGTAACCTTTGGCATTTAATCCGGCAAGATCCAATATGCGGTGTACCACCGTGTAAGCAACTTCCTCTATGGTTTGAGGCTTGCTGTAAAAGCTAGGTGTTGCCGGACAAATAATGCCCCCTGCAAGCGTAATTGTTTCCATATTTTTGATATGAATTAAATTGTAGGGAGTTTCGCGCGCAACAAGAATTAATTTTCTGCGTTCCTTCAAAATAACATCGGCAGCCCTAGTGCTTAAATCATCGCTCACACCGCTAGCAATTCTTCCTAACATACCCATGCTGCATGGAACCGCAATCATGATATTGTATTGAGCCGAACC
>CANCEU010000044.1 GCA_947375185.1 Chitinophagaceae bacterium | reverse complement strand
AGTCGGCACTCAATTTGATCAAACTGCCGAATATGGATTTATTAAATTTGGCAGCAGGGTTGACTTGTTGCTTCCATTAGATGCAAAAATTAATTGTAAAATAGGAGACGTAGTAAAAGGTGGAATTACAGTTTTAGCTAACTGGTAGTCGGAAAATTTTTGACCTTTTAACAAAGCGGCCCCGAATATTCGGGGCCGCTTTGTTAAAATATTATTTACGTTTTTTAGCTTCGCGTTCTCTTTGTGCTTGTGCTCTGCGTCTATCCGCTTCGGCTTTCTTGGCTTCGCGTTCTCTTTGTGCTTGTGCTCTGCGTCTTTCTGCTTCTGCTTTCTTGGCTTCACGTTCTCTTAGTGCTTGTGCTCTGCGTCTTTCTGCTTCTGCTTTTTTAGCTTCGCGTTCTCTTTGTGCTATTGCTCTGCGTCTATCTGCTTCTGCTTTCTTGGCTTCACGTTCTCTTAGTGCTTGTGCTCTGCGTCTATCTGCTTCTGCTTTCTTCGCTTCGCGTTCTCTCAATATCCTTGCTCTATCTTGAGGATTCATAATGATAAATTTTAAATTAAATTGTTGTGCTGAGCTAATAAAAAGATAAGCGTATAAAACTCGTCTTTATCAAGTGGATCTCCGTCTAAAATAGCAATTTGATCGGAAGAATTGGTATACTTTCCTTTATAAATTTTTTCATCATCCACCGTCATAATTTGATCCGATGAGTTATGATATTTTCCTTTGTAAATTTTATTATCATCTATGGTGATGCCTGCAGCTTTAATATTTTTTATTTCATCAGATGAATTGGAATATTTTCCCCTGTAAAATTTTCCATCCTTGATAAAATAAATTTGATCAGATGAATTCTTGTATTTTCCTTCGAAAACTTTTGTAGGCATAAAATTGTTTTTTAAATAAAAAAAGCTAGATTCGGAATTCAAATTATTTATAATTATTGATAAATACTTAAAATGACCAATTTTTTAAGCTGTATTACCGACAAACCTATACAAAATAGCCATGAGGATCAATTAAAAATGACAAGGTACACCAAGGTCTTGTCTAATTTTATCGAAATCAGTGATACGCCTTTGACGGTAGGTTTACAAGGAGAGTGGGGGACAGGTAAAACATCCATGATGTACATGCTTTTAGAGGCTTTTCAGCAAAAGAAAATTGCCACTTCCTGGGTCAATACATGGGAGTATAGTATGTTCAGAAACTCTACTGAAACTACGCCTGCGATCTTAAAAGGGATGTTAAATAATTTAAAAGAATCCTGCAATAATGAAGGACACTGGGATAATTCAGAAAAAACCAATGCAAGGGTAAAAAAGATATATGGCTTTCTTGGGAATGTAGCCAATCAAGTTATCAATAGTCAATTGGGTGTAGATATTAAATCGGCAAGTGCGGGAAAGGAAAGTGAAAAAGTTGTTGCAGAAATTGCGGAAATAAAAAAAGAAATTTCAGCTATTATCTCAGCCCTGATTGAAGATAGCGGCAACCCCTATCAAAAAGTTGTATTCTTTGTAGATGATTTAGACCGAATTCCGCCAGGAGACGCAGTTGAAGTATTAGAAAGCCTTAAAAATTTATTCGATGTCCCTAATTGCGTTTTTGTATTAGCGATTGACTATGACGTAGTAGTGAAAGGTTTAGAGTCAAAGTTTGGTAAAAAAACGGAGGAAAATGAACGTGAATTCAGGTCGTTTTTCGACAAAATAATACAGGTTCCATTTAGTATGCCAACTGGTACCTATGATATGGCCACCTTACTTCATAGTAAATTGGCGTCTTTACAGATTAATATACCAGAAACAACTTTGCAAGCATACAGTGAAATTGTAAAACATACTATTGGGTATAATCCACGTAGTCTTAAACGTTATATCAACTCCTTTTCTTTGCTGAGATCTATCCGTGATGAAGATTTTAAAAGTATGCCAGAGGAATTTGATCAAGCACCCAACGCCGAGGATGATTTAATTTTATTTGCGTTAATTGGTATTCAAATTTCTTATCCTAAAATTTTCAGATTACTTACCCAAGAACCGGATTATTCAAACTGGGATACTCCTTTTGCGAATAAGCAAAATATTGATTTAGCTAACATTAAAAAAGAGATCGAAAAATTCGGTGACAACGATAAGTTGGATGAAGAGTGGGAGCATATTATTTATGCTTCTTGTCAAAGTGATGTTTACCTTAAATCAAAAACATTTAGTATTCTTGAATTGCTAAATTATTTAAGAGAATACTTCTCCAAGGATACGGATCTTATTTTAGAAAAAATAAATAGTGCTTTGAAATTTGCGTCAATCACTACTGTTGACGATGATTTGTCTAGTAAAAATGCCATTGAAAAGAGAGGTAAAAAAACTGTCTTTAATGACTTTAACGCTAAATTAAATTTAGTGAAAGAGGAGTTGTTAAATCAGGGTGCAGATAAGCAAAAGCTGACTATTAAAATGGAAAGTTATAAGAAAGTATATGAGGTATTTGCTGATATTGCTACCAAAAAAAGTTGGACTAGTGCAATTGTTGGAAGTTATATAAAATTCGAAAAAAATGGGGAAGCATTCATATTCTTAAATAATCCCCCAAAAAATACCGAGTTGATTCAAATTAGAATTAAACATCCTGAGGTGGAGATTCCAATGCCTAAAGGGATCTCACTTGAAAAAAGGAAAGAAGATGGATTTGTAAGCTATAAGATTGGCGCGGAACTAAATAAAAATGAGCTCTATAGTTTTATCGAAAAGCTGGTAGATTAATTTACAATATCTCCTCTAGTTGCTTTAAATGCGTAATCGTGTAGGTTGCTTGCACGGTAGGTACCACATTGATATGGTTTACGAAAATGGAATCCATGCCTATGTTAATGGCACCTTGAATATCTGCTGCTTCATTGTCACCAATCATGATGCTTTCTGCTAACGTAGCGTTCGACTTTTCGAGTGCATATTCAAATATTTCCTTGTGTGGTTTTAAACTATTGCTTGCCTCGGAAGTGATCACTTCTTTAAAAAACTGGTCAATTTTTGAATTTTGAATTTTTTTAAATTGAACCGATTCAAATCCATTGGTGATCAAATGCATTTGATACCCTTTCGCTTTTAGGTATGCTAATATTTCAATAGTGTAGGGAAATAGGTTTGTTTTATTAGGTAGGATATCTAAATATTCAACAGACATGGCTTTTGATAATTGTTCATCTGCAATTTTATAATCCAACAAACTTAAATAAATACGTTTCCATCTTAATTCTTCTTGTTTAATAAATCCTTTAGTATATCTATCCCACAAACGATGATTGTGTACACTGTATTGGTCATAGAATGCATCAAAATCGTTAATGCCTTTTTCGGCTAATCCAAATTGTTGATGTAGGTCCCATAAAGTATCTTTTGAATTCATTTCAAAATCCCAAATGGTATGATCCAGATCAAAAAATAAGTGTTTGTAAGACATGTTAATAATCGTGCTTATTGATATTCAGCGAAAATACAATATTGCTTCCTATCTTTATTGCATATTATTATTGATTTTATATGAATATCATCATTACAGGTGCTTCAAAGGGAATTGGATATGCTATTGCAGAAATATTTGCGGCCAACGGGCATGATTTATATTTAACAAGTAAAACCATAAGTTCCTTAGACCAAGCAGTGGCTACTTTACGTGATCAGTTTCCAACCATACATATTGAATCCTGTGCAGCTGACTTATCTGTAAAATCAGAAGTAGTTAATTTTTCAAAGTGGTGTTTAGAAAAAACAACACCTCATATTTTAGTCAATAATGCGGGTAATTTTGTACCAGGAAAACTACAGGATGAGGAAGATGGGCAACTTGAACAACAATTAAACACCAATTTATTTTCGGCTTATCATTTAACAAGGGCTTTGTTACCTGCCATGCTCAACAATAAATTGGGTCATATATTTAATATTTGCTCCATAGCTTCATTAAGTGCGTATGAAAATGGAGGAGCATATAGTATCAGCAAATTTGCATTGCTGGGCTTTTCAAAAAATCTTAGACTTGAGCTAAAAGATACTGGCATAAAAGTTACTGCAGTGTGTCCAGGTGCCGTATTTACCAATAGTTGGGCGGGATCGGGAGTAGATCCTAAAAGAATTATGGAAGCAAGTGATATTGCAAAAATGATTTACGCTGCAACGCAATTAAGTGCTCAAGCGGTGGTGGAAGATATTGTTATGCGCCCGCAATTAGGGGATTTGTAAATTTCTTATATTCTTTCTTCGGTATCCTCAATGCTTGGAGTGGTATTAAAACTTTCCCTCGCTTTTTTAGTTGCGGCTAGTCTCTCTAAAATTACCTGAGCAATTAATTTCCCTGCATCCTCATTTGGGTTGCTATTTAATATGGTTTTTAATTTAGCTTCTGATACATCAATTCTATAAAGAATCTGAACCAACTTTGAAAAATCATTTTTAATCAATTCATTGATTGCTGACGCTAAGTTTGGCGTATCTAATTTTTCTAATGATTGTAAATTAATTTCCATAATCAGGTATTGATTGTAATGCTGAATGCTAAATAAACCTTTCATTTACCCCAAGGCTAAATAATGCAAAGTCGTATTTGACAGGATCTTTTGTATCTAAAGTTCGGCAATAATTCGTTAATTCCAATGCAGCTTGCCAATCGGTTTGAGGTCTTTTTAAAATCCCCAAACTCCTTGATACCCTTGCGACATGAACATCGATAGGCATAATTAATTCTGAAGGTTTTATGGATTTCCATATTCCAAAATCAACCCCTTGATGATCGCTGCGTATCATCCATCTAAAAAACATGTTGAGTCTTTTGCAGGTGGAACCACTCACTGGACTTGAAACATGTTTTTGAGTTCGTTTTGGCGCATCTTCTAATGACATGAAATACGTCTGAAAATGGGTGAGTGCAGCTTCAACACTTTTTATTTTATTTTGTGTTACTTGATTTGTAAAAAACGCAGTCTCTAAACTTTTATGCTTATTGAAATGATGTTTAAAAAATTCAATGCAATACAAGGCATCTGTATCATTAAAAGTACGATGCACAAATCCAATAATTTTTTTTAAATCTTTAGGCGCATGATGTGTACAAAAATCATGAGGTGCATGATCCATACGCGCTAATAAATCATTGCTTTTATTGATGATAGTAGTTCTGTTTCCCCAAGCAAAAATAGAGGCGAAAAAAGCAGCAATCTCAATATCCTGCTGCTTTTTATATTGATGTGGAATACAAATTGGATCCTTCTCGATGAACTCAATCTTATTGTATTGCTTTACCTTTTGATTTAAAATTTTCTTGATCTCCTCAGCGTTAATTTGTGTACTCATTTATCCAATGGCTTGTGCTAAGTCCGAAATGATGTCTTCTGCATCTTCAATGCCCACACTTAACCTTATTAGTCCATCGGATAATCCATTGGCAATTCTAATTTCTCTAGGAATTGAAGCATGTGTCATACTTGCCGGGTGATTTATTAAAGATTCAACCCCTCCCAAGCTTTCAGCTAATGAAAATATTTTTGTACTTGATAAAACTTTCGTTGCTGCTTTAATGCTGTCATCTTTTAAAGTAAAGCTCATCATTCCTCCAAAACCACGCATTTGTTTTTTAGCAACTGCGTGATTCGGATGATCCTCAAATCCACACCAATATACTTTTGACACTTTTGGGTGTTGGCGTAAATAAGCTGCCACTTTAATCCCATTTTCGCAATGCCTTTGCATTCTAACATGTAATGTTTTAATGCCTCTTAATACCAAAAAACAATCCTGAGGACCAGGGACAGCTCCAGTGCTTTTTTGTATAAAATACAATTGATCTCTTAATTCGGAATCATTCATTACTAAACAACCTTGTATCACATCACTATGCCCACCTAAATATTTGGTAGCTGAGTGCATCACAATAGTTGCACCATCATCCAAAGGATTTTGTAAGTAGGGAGAAGCAAAAGTATTGTCAACACATACCATGCAATTGTGTTTTTTTCCAATGGCAGATACTGCAGCAATGTCGGTAATGTTCATCAATGGATTCGTTGGTGTCTCAATCCAAATGAGTTTTGTTTTTGGTGTAATGGCATTGGCTACATTTTCAGCATTCGAAGTGTCTACATAACGAAATGTAATATTCATTTTCTCGTACACTTTTGAAAATAAACGATACGTGCCTCCATACATATCGTGTGCTGCAATAACTTCATCCCCGGGAACCAATAAACGCATTACCGCATCGGTAGCCGCAACTCCACTTGCAAATGCCAATCCAAATTTTCCATTTTCAATGATCGCAAATGCCTCCTCTAAGGCAAATCTAGTAGGGTTTTGACTTCGCGCATATTCATACCCTTTATGAACTCCTGGTGCCGACTGAACATAAGTGGATGTTTGAAATATCGGAGTCATAATAGCTCCAGTACTTGGATCAGGTTGTGCACCAGCATGAATGTATTTTGTGCCTAAATTTTTATTGCTGCTCATTATTATTTTTTTAACCTACGCACTATATACTCGTAAAAGTGCATAATTGCATTTATAATTGATTTCCTCTTTTAAACATTCGATATGAAAAAATAGATGGAATAATGACCATGATTAAAGTGGTTGCTAAAAATAAAATAAATGCCGCAACACTTGGTAATACAAATGTTCCAATGGCTTGAATGATACCGCCATATATCCAAATTTTTCCGGCAACCTTATGTGTTTCATTCCAATTATCAATGTTTTCAAGTGTCCAAGGCAATTTAAAACCTGCAAAATAGTTTTGATGTATTTTAGGCATATACCAACCTGATATTGCAAATGTAATTCCTAGCAAAGGCAATAATAATTTAGTGATATTGATGCTGTGAGGTGTAGCGGTATGGGTTATGATTAATCCCATGGCACTCATAAAAACGACCAAAAACAATGCCAATTTTTTAAAGATGCCTTCATCTTCACTTTTGAATCTTTTAGGATCGAAATTTTTTAAATTTGAGAGTAGGAAAAATGTGAATAAGCCTACAGCGGACATAATACCGGGGCCTAAAAAAATGCTGCTTCTTTCTCCAAATCCATCGGGCTCTCCTTTCATATTAAAATGGGTGGCAATGGTTTCAGGTAATGTTGGATATATATAGGCAGCATATGCAAATGGTAGTGCCAATAAGACTAATGCAATTAATAAATTAGGGGTAGATTTTTTCATTGTTTACTTGATTTTAAACTTGATACCAGATTCGTTACACAAGTTACTATTTATGCCTAAAAAAAATTACTTTTGCATCAAATCAGAAAAAATGAGCAAAGGACCCGTTTCCCAATTTATTGAACATCAGTATAGGCATTTTAATGCTGCTGCTTTAGTAGATGCTGCTAAAGGTTATGAAACCCATTTATTAGATGGCGGTAAAATGCTAGTTAGCTTAGCCGGCGCTATGAGTACAGCTGAATTAGGCATTAGCTTGGCCGAAATGATTCGCCAAGATAAAATTGCAATAATTAGTTGTACAGGGGCGAATTTAGAGGAGGATGTAATGAACTTAGTGGCACATAGTAAATATAAAAGAGTTCCAAATTACCGTGATTTAACACCACAGGATGAGTGGGATTTATTAGAGAATCATTACAATAGAGTTACTGATACATGTATTCCTGAGGAAGAGGCGTTTCGTCGTTTACAAAAGCCATTAGAAAAAGTTTGGAAGGATGCTGAAGCGGCAGGCGAAAGATATTTCCCTCACGAGTTTTTATACAAAGTGGTTTTAAGTGGTGTGTTGGAAGAATTTTATGAAATTGATCCAAAAGACAGCTGGATTGTTGCTGCAGCTAAAAAGAATATTCCAATCATCGTTCCAGGTTGGGAGGATAGTACAACTGGTAATATTTTTGCGAGTTATGTTATTAAGAATGAATTAAAAGCAAGTACCGTTAAAAATGGTATTGAATATATGGTGATGTTAACCGAGTGGTACAGAGCTAATAGCGGTGGGAAAGGCGTAGGCTTTTTCCAAGTGGGTGGTGGTATTGCAGGTGATTTCCCAATTTGTGTTGTACCAATGATGTACCAGGACTTAGAATGGCATGATGTTCCTTTTTGGAGCTACTTTTGTCAAGTGAGTGATAGTACAACATCTTATGGTTCTTATTCTGGTGCAGTGCCTAATGAAAAAATTACTTGGGGTAAATTAGATATCCATACTCCTAAGTTTATTGTGGAAAGTGATGCTACCATTGTAGTACCATTGATCTTCGCATACATATTAGGTCAGTAGCAATAAAAACCCCCTTAAGAAAATTTAAGGGGGTTTTTATTTTAATCTTATGATTTTTTCAATGCCAACCATAAACGGTGGCATTGATTTATTATATACCTTTTGGCCTATCTAGCAGGCATGTTTAAAGGTATATCTCGCTTTAACATTTCATCTCTGTTTGCAATTTCACATGCAGTGAAATATACCATCATTGTTCTTTTTTGCATTAAATCAAAATTGATTTTTTCAATCGTGTCAGAAGGCTGATGATAATCTGCAAGTAACATTCCATCGTAGAAAAATAAAATTGGAACACCTTTTCTTGCAAAGTTGTAATGGTCACTACGGTAGTAAATCATGTTTTTATCGTTTGGATCATCATATTTATAATCCAAAGTGATATTGCTTGATTTTTTATTAGCAGCTTCATTAATAATAGGTAAATCAGAACTTAATTTATCATGACCAATTACATAAACATAATTTAAAGTATCTCCCGATTTACGTTCTGTATCCACACGGCCAATCATATCCGTATTTAAATCAGCTGTTGTTTTTTCCAATGGGAATAAAGGATGTTCTGAATAATATTGAGAACCCCAAAGCCCTTTTTCTTCACCACTTACTGTCATAAATACAATGGTACGTCTTGGTTTTTTACCAGCTTTTGCAGCCGCTGAAAAAGCTTCTGCCATTTGCATTACACCCACAGTGCCTGATCCATCGTCATCAGCACCATACCAAATTACATTTCCTCTTTTACCTAAGTGGTCATAGTGGCCTGTTAAAAATAAATATTCTTCTTTTTTATCGGTACCAGGTAAATATGCAATTACATTGCTACTTTCTAAATTCTCAGTTGTTTTTGTTGCACTTAATGAAATTTCAGTTGCATAGTTTCCTTTGTTAGCTGATGCTAAGTCATTGATACTAGTTACTGATTTTCCTAAAATTGAATTAGCAATTGAAGAAGAAACGCTGGCCATTAAAAATCCTGCCGCATCATTTTTCTTTAAATACATATTGCCTTTTGTTTCAGCAGGTACTTTGCGTGGAAAATTTGAGGTTACAGTTATTAAACCAGCTGCACCTTTTGCAACTGCTGCGCGCATTTTTGCCATTGGGGATGCTGGGTTTGCATTAAAGGCTCTATTTCCACCTTGTCCAATTGTAGGAACTCCATCAGCAGCACCTTCTAGTACAATTACTAATTTTCCTTTTACATCTAAATTTGCATAGTCATTTATACCTTTACTTTCATCTATTATTCCATATCCTGCAAATACTACAGTTTTATAATCCCATTTCCCAGTTGTGATAGTTTGTAATGAAAAACTGAAATCAGTATCCCATTGAAATGTTTTACCATTAACTGACAATGCTTTTTCAGTTAAGTTATCTTGAAATACAGGGTAAGTTTGTTGGTAACTATCTCCATTGCCTGGTTTTAATCCCATTCTTTTAAACTCAGATTCAATATAAGCAGCAGCTTTCTTTTGTCCTGGACTTGCAGTTTCACGACCTTCCATTTCTGCACTTGCGATTACGGATAATTTAGCCTTTAAAGCTTCCGCAGTGATTACACTGCTAAATTTTGTGAGTTCTTCACTTTTTTGTGCAATTGCCATTGTACTAATGAATGGCAATAAGATCCAAATTATTTTTTTCATTTAATTGATTTGAAAAAAGGGTTAATAATAATTTATGTAAGTAATCATTTTTAAGAACAAGCAATTTTGTTGACTCTATTTTGGTGTCTTCCACCTTCAAAAGCAGTGGTCATAAATTTTTCAATCATTTCTTTTGCTAAATCTAAACTCACAAAACGTGCTGGAACGCAAATCATGTTTGCATCATTATGTAATCGAGTTAGTTCAGCAACTTCGGTTAGCCAACATAAGCCGGCTCTGATACCTTCGTGTTTATTAGCTGTCATGGCAACACCATTTGCGCTTCCGCAAAACAAAATACCAAAACATGCTTCGCCTGTTTCAACGCTACCCGCAGTTGGATGCGCAAAGTCGGGATAGTCAACTGAGTCGCTACTATAAGTCCCAAAATCTTTTACACTGTAACCTTTTTGTTCCAACCATTGCTTTACTTCTTTTTTATAATCTACTCCAGCATGGTCTGATCCTATTGCAATGGGTTTAGAGCTATCAAATACAAATGACATATAAATGGGTTTAATTAAAAAATTGATTACGCGAAATGTGAATTTTATTAACCTTAAAGTTAAGGGTTTTAGTGAAGTTTAACCTTTACTTTTTCAATTCTTGTATCACTAACAGAAAGCACCTCGGCGTCAAAATGTTCCAAATGTATAATAGTTTTCACCTTGGGTATGGTTTCGTGAAAATGTATTAGGTAGCCACTTAGCGTTTCTGAGTTTTCGGCGCCAAAATGTACGCCATACTTTTCATTTAGATAATCCAATTCTAAGCGCCCACTAAAAATAAACTCCTTCTCTGAAATTTTCTTCTCCACAAACTCTTGTTCATCATATTCATCATCAATTTCTCCAAACAATTCTTCCAACACATCCTCCATGGTTATAATGCCTGCTGTGCCACCAAATTCGTCTACTACCCATGCAATACTCTTTCTTTTCTTGGAGAATAAGTTGATTAAATCAGCAGCATTCATACTTTCTGGCACAAGCAAAATTGGGTGAATTACAGTAGCAATATTCGCAGGTTTTTTAAATAAGTCTAATTGATGTATGTATCCAACAATACTATCTAATGTGTCATCATATACGATGAGTTTACTCAATTTTGTTTCAACAAAAATTGCAGTAAGCTCGTCTATCGAAGTATTTAATTCAACGCCTATAATTTCAGTTCTTGGCACCAGACATTCTCTAATTTTTATTTCTGGCAAACTCAATGCGTTCTCAAATAAATCTGTATTTAATTCTTGCTGCTCAGGATGTTCAATGTTTTGTTGAATAAAATGAGCGAGATCGATTTTTGAAAAAGCTTCTTTTTTATTTACAACTTTAACCTGGAATAAAAATCGAACAACCCACTGTGCAATACTTACAAGCACTTTTGTAAATGGGCGAAAAAGAATATGAAAAACATTTGCAACAACGGCAAACTTAGTTATCATTGAACTTGCTCTTGCTTTAAATATTGCTTTTGGCACCAGCTCTCCAATAATCAATATTACAAAAGTTGATAAAATAGTATTACCTAACAATATGCCGTAACTGGTTACTTTATAGTGAATCCATAAGTGCTCTTTTAGTAATTCTTCAAATTGAATTCCAAAAACGACAAGTGAAATATTTAAACCCACTAGGCAAGTTCCAATAAATTCAGTAGGTGCTTGTAAAAAGCGCGCAATGATAAGTCCGGACTTTTCTCCGTTCTTTTTTTTCAATTCGAGACTTAATCGGTTGGCACTTACAAATCCTATTTCATATCCCGAAAAGAACCCAATTAAAATAATAGATGCAACAATGGCGAAAATCATAACTTAAAGATATTCATAAATAAGGATTAATTTATACCACTGCTATCTGAAATGATGGCAAAGCTGTTAGATTGTGGTTTTATAATCTTAATGTCCGTTAAATCTTGATTGGCTTCAAATCCTAAACCGTATATTTTAGAAATTGGATTATGCTGCTTAATAACTACTTCCTTGTCTGTGTGAAACTTACTAGTTCCTTGATCCCAATACATTTCTTTACACCATAATGTATCTCCTTTTACATTAAAAATGACTACATCTCCCTTTAAAAAAAACTTATTTTGTTCTTGGATATAGTTTGCATATTTCGCACTTAACTTACTCTCAATTTTTGTACTGTCTTTATAAAAATCAACTTTGATAGAATTGGGAAATTCAATCATCTTTCCACTATCCTGTAGGTATTTTTTCATGATGGGTGCAGTTAGTTTGGCACTCATCTTCCCTCCTTGACTCATATAAATTGCTACATCTTTCCCAATATCAATGCCACCTGTATTGGCACTAAGTGCCTTTACATCATTGATATTGTTTTCACAAGAAGCTATAAAAAAGCAGCTACTTATAAAAGTAACTGCTGTTAAAATTTTTATGCTAATAAACCTATTAATCATATTTGCGTTTATTAAACCAGATATCACTCAAGCTATAGCCTGCAGTGAATTGAAAATAACTTTCTTGGTAACTATTTTTGCTACTGCCTCTTTGGCCAAATTGTAATGCTAAATTAAGCACCGAAAATTGATAATCGTAGGAACGATATTTTCTAATTGGTAATCCAAAGCCTAAAGAAATAGCTGAAACATCTAAGCCTTTTTGATCAATATTGATATAGTCTCTGCCCACATTAAAGCCTGCTCGATAGGTTACGGTTGACCAATAGTTTTCAAAATCTAATGCATTTGGAGTGAATTGAACACCTACTCTTGTCATGTAAGCATTTGAAACTAGGTCAGGCTGACCATAAAAACTATATTTATCTTTCCAATTTGATTTGTCAAACTCAATACCAACAACCCATTGATCAAAAGTCCCATTATTACTTACCTCTTTCTTGTGTAAAGCAATACCTGCAGTTAATAAGGAAGGAATTTTAATGGCTCCAAAATTATTGGAGGACAACGAAACTGTATCTAAAGGGCTTTCAGTTCCTGTTGTATAAGTTCCAGTTGCTCTAAGAATATCTTGCTTGCCATTTAAACTTTGATCCAAAGTCAATGTACCACCATAACTTAAAGAATACTCAGTTTTATCTGTTGCAATTTTATGGCTTACTGTTTTTATATTAAATTCTCCCAATACGCCCAACTGAAAAAATAAACCACCAAATAAAGTATTGGTGCTGGCTTGTGATTGATAAAAATAGGTTGAATCTGTATTGTATTGAAATGACTTAACATTTTCAATACGCTTTTTTCCAAAATTATAACCTGTGTTAAAACCAACACTAACATGTTTCCATGCTTTACCAAAACCAATGTAGGCTTGGTTTAGACCTCCTTGTCCTATATAATTGTTATATAAAGTATCTCCTGTTGAAAGCACCTTCAATTCGTTAAGGGAGTAGTTAATTTGTGTAAGTGGTCTTAGTCCAAAAGCCATACCTACTTTTTTAACCTTATCAATTGGAAGACCAATAGATAAATAGTTGGGAACAAAATAAGCCGAATTAAATCTTGTAACTGGATTATTGCCTTTTAAAGTGCTGCTAGTATAATCCATTCCTAAATCAAATGTGGTCATATAAAGACCTCCATAGGAAGCAGGGTTATTAAAATTTACACTCTGTCCAAAATTGCCATTCATGCTATTGGTGTATGCAGCAGTAAAGCCACCCATACCTTGGCTGGTTGTGTTTTGACTATTAAAAACTTCGTTTCCTAATCCATATCTTGAAAATGGAGAGTTAATTTGGGCATTAATCGTGGTCATTGAACTAACAAAAACGATCAATAGAATGGTTCTAATTATTTTTTTCGCAAATAGCATAAAGTCCTTTAAATATTAAATTTGGGTCGGCAAATATCCTCTTTTTTAAGTGAGGTACAAAATAACAAATATCTCCTCCGGTTAATAGCACGTTAAAGTTGGCATATTTTTCCTCATATGCGGCGATAATTCCGTCAATTTCGGCTGCAATACCTAAAATAACCCCACTTAAAAGGTTTGTTTTTGTGTCGTATCCAACCAATGTGAACTCCGATGAAGGGGTAATTAGGGGTAAAAGTGCCGTTTGCTCATGCATTGCCCTAAACCTCATTTGAGTGCCAGGGGATATGCTTCCTCCCAAAAATGCATGCCCATTGGTTACAAAATTATAAGTAATGCAGGTTCCTAGCGATATAATAAGATTGTGTTGATTGGGATAAAGAGCTACTGCTGCCGAAACCAAAGCTAAACGATCGGCGCCAATGGTCTCTGGCTTTCCAACGGGTGTTGTAAAGTTAATTTGCGTATCAGGGCCTAGTTTATGAAATTTCGTGTGCTTAGCAAGTAATCCTTCAATTTGTGGATCGTGATGAATAACGGAGGATAAAATAGTTTTTACGGGTGACCACTTATCTAAAAGTGTCTGAATTTCATCAACATCTCCTTTTTCCAGCACATCTACTTGCAATAACTCGGCTGCATTAAAAATGCCCGCTTTTAATCGGGTATTTCCAAAATCAAAACAAATACTAGTTGACATATACTTACTTGTGGTTCAAATTTAGCCTCTTTGCCCCAAAGTTTACCCAAAAGTATAGGCAAGTTGCAAAAGTTTTCGGTTATTTGATGAACAAATGAAAAGGATATGAAGATTGCAGGATTTACAATTATAAAAAATGCGGTAACAAATGATTTTCCCATAGTTGAAGCCATCAAATCAATTTTGCCAGTTGTGGACGAAATGATTGTGTTAATTGGAGATTCTACCGATGATACAATTGCTTTAATAGAATCTATTGGAGATCCAAAAATTAAAATTCACCACTCAGTTTGGGATAAAAATTTACGCAAAGGGGGAACGGTATTGGCGGTTGAAACCAATAAAGCATTTCAATTAATTGATGATTCTTTCACATGGGCATTTTATATACAGGGTGATGAAGTGGTACATGAAAAATACCATCCAGCTATCTTAGCTGCATGCAACGTATATGCAAATGATGAAGCAGTGCAAGGGTTGTTATTTAAATACAAACATTTTTTTGGAACCTATGATTATGTTGGAGATAGCAGAAAATGGTATGGGCACGAAACAAGAATTATTAGAAACAATAAATCAATTAGCGCCTATAAAGATGCACAAGGTTTTAGAATAGGCAAATCAAAACTGCCCGTTGCAGCAATAGATGCAAGCATTTATCATTATGGCTGGGTTAAAAGTCCCGAACAAATGCGCAAAAAACAAAAAGAGAGCGCTACATTTTGGAATGATGATACTAAGATGCAAGAAATTATTTCCAGTCCTGACTATTATGATTTTTCAGGTTTTGATTCTTTGGAAAAATTTAAAGGTACACATCCAAATGTAATGTTGGATCGTATTAAACAAAAAAATTGGTCTATTGATTTAGATATTTCTAAAAAGAATTTTAGTTTTAAAAATAGGGTGCTTTATTATTTTGAAAAGTGGACAGGTATTAGACCCTTTGATTTTAAAAATCATAATATAATTCGTCCTTAATGCAATTTGCAATTTCAACTATTATTGATGAGGTTAAAAATGCCAATTATCTCAACCTTTCAAAGTGTATTTCCTTCCTTGAAAATCAGCAAGTTGGAAGTAGCGATTTTGTATTAACACTTCAGCCAAATAATATACCAGTGATAGGTATTACAGGGCCTCCGGGTGCTGGGAAAAGTACTTTAATTGCAGCTTTAATTGGAGCGCTTGTTGGGGAAGGGAAGAAGGTTGCTGTTTTATCTGTTGATCCAAGTTCCATATTGCATCATGGTGCATTACTTGGTGACAGAATAAGAATGAGAGAATGGTACTTGCATCCAATGGTATATATCAGATCATTAGCGAGTAGAGGACATTTGGGTGGGTTGATAAAACATATAGGCGATATTGTTAACTTACTAAAGTCTGTTGGATTTGACTTTGTAATTTTAGAAACGGTTGGTGTGGGACAATCTGAAGTGCAAGTTGTACAAGTAGCATCACCAACAATTTTGGTGTTAGTGCCAGAAGCGGGAGATGATATTCAAATGATGAAGTCGGGTTTATTTGAAGTAGCGAATATTTTTGTAGTAAACAAAACGGATCGCCCCGAAGCTCAAAAATTTGTCAATCATTTAAAACATGCATTGTCTGAAAGAGTAGGAGTGAAAACTGATATAGTTGAAACCATTGCTAACACAGGGGTTGGTGTTTCAGAACTACTACAAGTAATAAAAGAATATCATGAACATTAAAACAATTGGTAGTACTTTAATTAGTAATAATAAAATTGTAGCAAGCATTTGGTTTGGCTTAGTTATTTTGGCATTGTTGAATGCATATAACAGTCATTCCTTTAACAATTTTATCATATTTAGACAATCGTTTTTTCATTTACAAAATGAAACCAACTTGTATCTTGAATATGTAACCCAGTACTGGGATCACTATTATTACAGCCCAAGCTTTGCTGCATTAGTAATGCCATTTACTTTATTGCCTATTGGTGTTTCAATGTTTGCTTGGGGTATTTTTGATGCAGGTGTATTGTATTATGCTATTAGACAATTACCAATTAATAATAAAAAACAAAATTTTATATTATTGTTTTCTGCTAATGAAATGATGAATGCTTCGTCCAACTTACAGAGTAATGGTATTATGGCAGCAACTATAATACTTTCTTTTGTTTATTTAATTAAGCAGAAAGAGGCTAGGTCCTCCTTAATGATTTTATTAGGATTTTTTGTTAAATTATATAGTATTACTGGGCTTGCTTTTTTCTTTTTTAGCCAACAAAAAAAACGCTTCATTTTATCCTTTTTAATATGGCTGGCGGTACTTGTACTTTTGCCATTAATCTTTACGAGCCCTGGGTTTTTAGTGCAGAGTTATAAGGATTGGATAGCCGCTTTGTCTTTAAAATCTAACTTTGATGTCACTGTTTCAATGTACCATAATATGGTAGACATTACGCTGCAGGGAATGATCAAGCGCATTTTTAATTTACCAATGCTTAATAAGTGGTTTGTGATATTACCGGCCTTAGTTTTATTTGGAGCTCAATATCTTTTCTATAAACATTTTAACAATCCAATTTATAGACTCTATATTTTATGCTCTGTTTTATTATTTATCATTGTATTTAATACTGGCTCTGAATCACCAACGTACATTATTGGAGTACCGGCAATATGTTTATGGTATGTAGTACAAGAAAAAACTAAGTGGATCAATGCACTGTTTGTGGTAGCCATTTTTTTCTCAAGCTTTTCTTACTCGGATATTTTTACCCCTTGGGTAAGAACCCATATAATGATGCCCTATGCTTTAAAGGCTTTAGGTTGTTTTATAATTTGGGTAGTCATCGCGGTACAAATATACACGCGCCAATTTTTAAAGATTAATTTAGAAAAGGAATTGTTGTAGGGATTGACTTTGTTGCTATTAAACTAAGCTTGTTTGTCATTTTTCCACCATCTAAATGCGATGTATCCAATAATTGCAAATGGCATTGCGGCCAAGTAGATAACACCTACATTAAACCCCTTGCCGGCGTCTTCACCCATCTGGCTGGCCGTTTTTGTACAAATAGCACATTGTGCAAATAAACCGGCAGAAATCGCCTGTAATGCAATAAATAGAGAAACTCGCTTCATGATTTGCAAAATTACTATAAAAAAACCCGAACATACGGGGTAGGTTCGGGGAATCTTATAAATTAGCTAGAATGGCTTATGCGCTTGCTTTTGTAGCTTTTCTGCCTCTAGTTGTCTTATGTGGTCTGCTTTTGCCATAAGAACCTAAAAATCTTTTTCCTTTAGCTGTTTTTTTATCTCCTCTACCCATGA
>CANCEU010000043.1 GCA_947375185.1 Chitinophagaceae bacterium | reverse complement strand
TCATGAGAATTGAACCAAGTAACATAAGATCCTTGGTCTTGAGCTGCAGCTACTAATCCATGTTTTGCATCGGGTGTTATAAAAAACACATAACCACCTAAATCTGCATTTAATCCAATTGAATAAGTTGAACTCCCTCCACTGGCTTGAATTGGAATATTTAAAGTAGTCCCTGACAAGGTTGCGGCGCCAGTTCCTGCTGTAGTTAATAAAAGGGGAGCTTGATAATCTGTTCCTGCAATGGCAATTGAAAGTGCATTTGTTCCTGACCCTTTCAAAATTCCAGTTAAGCTTGTTACTCCAGTACCTCCTTTTGAAACAGGTATAGTAGTTGCACTCCAGACACCACTAGTAATGCTACCAATACTGGTTAAGTTAGGTAATGATGTTAATGAGGCATTTGTAGTTGCAGTAATATTTCCTGCGATGGTTGCGGTAGCAGCTGATAATGCCGATATAGCCGTTGTTGCAGTAATTGCAGTCGTAGCTGAAATAGCACTAGCCGCAGTTGTAGCGGTTATTGCTGTTGTAGCTGATGCTGCATTACCCGTTGTATTTTGATTCCAAATTGGAACAGTGCCACTCAATAATGAATATGGAACTGAGCCTGCAGTTAAAGCACCCACGCTTGTTAAACTCGACCCTGTTACATTTGATTTTAAAGTTGTTCCAGTTAAAGTTCCAGCATCTACAATGGTAGTAATTGAAATATCTCCACTACCATCAAATGCTACCCCATTAATATTCCTAGCAGTCGCCAATTGGGTAGCGGTGGATGCTGTTCCAGCCAAAATTGCATATGTAGCTGTAATAGCAGTTGTCGCCGAAATTGCTGTTGTTGCATTTGTTGCAGTTAAAGCATTTGTCGCCGTTGCAACGACTGCTGTACTATTTAATTTTGAAAGCAGTGCCGAATCCAAATAAGTTTGTTTGATAAATTTATTCGTATCAACCGCATTTAATTTTAAATCCAATGCAGCTTGTGTTAAAGTACTAATGGGCTTAGACAAATCGGCCGTGTTATTTATTTTATCAATGCTCAAAGCAGTTTTTAAATTAGACAAACTATTTACTCCTGTGCCTCCTAAGGTTACAGGAATAATCCCAACTATATTTTCTGCATCAACACTTTTTGCAAAAGACGCATAAGCAACATACTGAAATTGCGTGGTACCCATAGTAATAAAATTATTTCCTGCAGTAGGATCCATTTCGATCTTTAAAAATTTAGGTGTGTTCCTCCAACTAATACTTGCAAAATCTCCAATAGTACTAATCGCACCCGTATCGCCAATTACAACAGTAAACAACCCCTGGGCATTAGTTGTTACTCGTCGGGTTTCTACATATTCTGCATTCCCTGTTGCAGTTCCTTGCAAAATACTTAGTTTAAGCGTTATGGGCTGAGATGCAATAATTACATTATTATTTGCTCGAGCCACTCCCTGAAAATTCAATCCTGTTTGAGCACTTAGCTGTATTGTAAAAAAAGAAAAGAATAATAAAGATAAATAACGAAATCGTGAATTTATTGTTTGCATAAAATGAAAATTGAATATTAGTATAGTCCTTAAAGTTTGATGATTTTGTAAATACCGATTTTAGCATACCCTACATTAGGTTTAAAATATACACGTATATAATAAATGCCTGAAGGGTATTGACCCAATTTCAAATCGGTATCGTATTGGGAAAATATAGTGCCCGCTTCTTTTTCAAGCACTATAGAAGACTTTGCATCTAATAATTGAAGCGATAAATTACCCACTTCATTAAGCCTAGCTTTGATGCGTAATAAATTAACAGATGGATTCGGACCGATTACTATTTGCTCACCAAAAATAGCAGGTCCATATTCATTGATGGATGTTACCATACTTGTGAGTGGCTGAAGCCCTCCAGTATTTAAAGACAATCCATTGGAGGATTTAAAGGATGAAACAGACACCCCCTCGCCTATATTCCATTCCATATTAGGTGAAAAACCACCTACATTATTAAAAATAATTGGAGTAATGGATTGTGCTTGACTTTTAGCAACAAAAAGAATATTAGAAAATATTAGAAAAAGACATTTTAAGAATAAGGCCCTGCCAAATAATTTCGAATGAATTAGCAACGATTCAAAATATATAGAATGCATGAATTAGTTGAGTATTTTACGATTGTAAAACTCAACTAATTTTGCCCTAATTTAAATAGGGCACATGCCTCATATATTATTTTCTAATTAATAAAGGGACTTAGTTCCTATGCTTAATGCTAGAAGCACCAGAATTACTCATTTCTTTAATACTTGCTTCGCCTTTATAATTAATATTGCTTGCTCCTGAAGCTTCTGCCTTTAGCAATTGACTCACATTTACATTCGCTGTACTTGCACCAGATGCATGTACAATTGCACCTTTAACATTCAAGTTAAATAATTTTGCATCACTTGCTCCTGATACTTCAACTCCTAAATCATCTGCAGCACCCGAAAGTTCAGCATTGCTTGCACCAGACAAATCAACAGTAATTGACTTAGCAACAATTTGACCTTTACAATCCGAAGCCCCTGATAAGTTCAGTGCAATGATTCCACCTTCAATCTCTCCTTTTAAATCGCTTGCCCCTGAAAGTTTTATTTTCAATTTTGGAGTTTGAATTTTATTCACCAAGTGAATATTGGTAGCGCCTGAAGCTGTGATCGCATCCAAATCCTTCACACTTACATAAGCCTTTGCCTTTATGTCTCCCCATTTTTTCCAAGACCACCAACCTTCTTGATCAGTCATTCTAATAATTAAAGTGCCGCCGATTACTTCCGTCACAATTTTGTCTCTTTGCGCTTCATCTTTTGCACTCACCGCCACTTGATTTGAACCTGATTGAGTCAGGTATAGATCAATCGCATTAGACACTTTAATGGCTGTAAAATCACCAGTTTTTCGCACTTGAGCATGATCATCACGAATAACCGAAGTTTTTTGCGCATTCACAAATGTGGTTAAAAAAAGTACAATTATTAATAGGTTCTTTTTCATAGTATTGGTTTTATATATCGTATAACGAAACAACATCTTTAAAGTTACAGTTGGTCATTTGAAATATCAATATTATTTTTGTGATGTCCTCGGGGTGCTGTAAAAAGCTGAGATAAAACCCGTTGAACCTGAACAGGGTAATTCCTGCGAAGGGAAGGTACCGCACTTTTCGTGCACTTCTCATAGCTTATTATTCCTGTTCCCATTATTAACTGTTAAACATTAGTCATGACTAAGTTATTGGGAACAATTGCTACATTTTTAATGCTTGCCCCAACAATGGCACAGCAACCAAGACAACTCCTTAAAAATAAGGACAGTATTAACAAGTATACCGATAGTATTCGAAACCTCCCTCCTTTGGAAGTTCAGTCCATACGGGTAAATATCAACAGCCCTTTTGCAAAAAGCAATATGAGTGCTGCAAATATTGCACAAGTGAATTTAGGGCAGGACTTACCATTCTTAATTCAAAACACACCATCTGTGGTAGTTAATGCGGATGCGGGTACAGGTATTGGTTACACCGGAATAAGAATTAGAGGAACAGATGCTACCAGAATAAATGTTACTTTAAATGGCATTCCCTACAATGACGCTGAAAGTATGGGAACCTATTTTGTGGACTTGCCCGATTTTAGTTCAAGTGCCAATAGTATACAAATTCAAAGAGGCGTTGGTACTTCATCCAATGGAGCTAGTGCATTTGGTGCAACCATAAATTTAGCAACAAATGATTATCACCCAAGTAAATACCTAAGTCTTCAAAATAGTATTGGCTCATTTAATACTAATAAAAACAGTCTTTTATTTGGCACTGGCTTAATTAAAGACCATATCACAATTGATGGCAGAGTAAGCAAAATTACAAGTGATGGATATATTGATCGTGCAAAATCTGATCTAAAATCGTTCTATGTAAGCAGCACTTATTGGGGAGATCACTCTTCATTAAGATTCAATGTATTTTCGGGGTCAGAAAAAACATATCAAGCATGGTATGGAGTACCCGAAGACAGTCTTTCATCTCATAGAACCTATAATCCAGCAGGAACCGAAAAGCAAGGCACACCTTATAATAATCAAATTGACAATTACACACAATCACATTATCAATTGTTTTTCAATCAAACAATTAGCAATAATTTAAAATGGAATACAGCTGCGTTTTTCACAAAAGGTCGTGGTTATTATGAAGAATATAAAGCAGGTGTTAGTTTAATTGACTTTGGTATTGATTTAAATGCAGGAACACCTATTGATTTGATAAGAAGAAGATGGTTGGATAATAACTTTTATGGACAAATTGCATCCATATCTTATGAACAAGATAAAAATAAAGTAACATTAGGCGGTGGATGGAATAGGTATGAAGGCCAACACTTTGGTAATATTCCTTATGGCATTCCTTCCATTAGTAGCTTAAATGTTGTTGGGAAAGTATACTACAATAACAATGGGGTAAAGAAAGATTACAATAGTTATATCAAATGGGAACACCAATTAAGCAATCAACTAACAAGTTTTGTTGATGTACAATTTAGACATGTACAACACACGATGAATGGTTTTGACGCAAACCCAACATTAATCGTTGACAGAAGTTTTGAATTTTTAAATCCAAAAGCTGGACTCAGTTACAAATCTGGAAACACCACATATTATTCAAGTATTGCAGTTGCACATAAAGAACCAAATCGAGATGACTTTGAAGCAGGCATTACACAACAACCAAAACAGGAAGTATTATATGATTTAGAAACTGGATTTAATACCAAACATGCAAATTTTAATTGGGGAGTTAATTTTTATTTCATGGACTATAAAGACCAATTGGTGTTAACTGGTAAAATTAATGATGTTGGGTCTTATACCAGAACCAATGTTCCAAATAGTTATAGAGCAGGTATTGAAATAGAAGAGCGCTGGAAAATAAATAATCAATTTTCAAGCAATGGGAATATCGCATTAAGTAAAAATAAAATTGAAAACTTTACTGAATATTTTGACGACTACGACAACGGAGGACAAGCTTCAATTAATCATCACAATACTGACATTACGCTTTCCCCTAATTCCACAGCGACACATAGCTTAACTTTTCAGGCAAATGAAAAATTGAATATTTCGTGGACAAGCAAATATGTGTCAAAACAATACCTAGATAATACACAGAATGAATCAAGAATTTTAAAAGCATATTTCTTAAATGACTTAAATGCATCATACAAACTTGTTTCAAGGAAAACATGGAATGCATCATTACAATTGTATGTATTGAATTTAATGGATGTAAATTATGAGCCTAATGGTTATACATATAGCTACATATATGGCGCCACAACCACCACCTCAAACAATTATTTCCCAATGGCTGGAAGAAACTTCTTAGCTAGTTTGAAAATAGATTTAAAATAATAAATTCAAAAAAAACGACGATTTAAAGTCACCAATAAAAAAGGAGAACAATTTTGTTCCCCTTTTTTATTTTATCTAATAAATAATTAGTTAAAATAAGTTTACTATTTATCTAATCCTTTAATGAATTTGATTAAACCAGTGAAGTATGTTTGCTGATCATCATACATAGACATATGTGAACCTTTTGAGCAATATAAGTATTGACCGTTTGGAACTAATTTCGCAATTTCTTCCATTGCTTTTGGATCCATTGTATCAAACTCACCACCTATACTTAATACAGGCACTTTGATTAAATGTAAATCAGGTTTACGATTCCACTCTCTTAAACTTGCATTGCCTACAATTCCAAATTCAGACGGCCCTTGCATTTGTAAGTATAATGGGAAATTTAATTTAGCAAATGCACGCTTAACCGGATCCGGCCAAGTAGCAGGTGGCATTCTTAAAATATGTTCAGGATAATAATTTTCTTCAATTAATTTTAAATACACTGGATTGGTATAATCTCCTTTTGCTTCATAGGATCTGATACTTGCCAAAACAGCAGCTGGCAACTTTGGTCCCAATACATTATTCGCATACGCATTATAATCAGGCACAGAAGGAACCATATTGGAAATAACCAACCCTTTTAAATTGTGTTGGTATTTTAATGCATATTCAGTTGCCAAAATTCCTCCCCATGAATGTCCTAACAAAATAAAATTAGAAGAATCCATATGAAGCGTCTTTCTAACTGTCTCCACCTCCTCTACAAAGTGATCAATTGTCCATAAAGTGGAGTCCTTTGGATTATCTGAATAGGCAGAACCTAGCTGATCGTAATAATAATACTCAAAACCTTCCTGCGGAAAGAATGAATCAAAACATTCAAAATATTCGTGTGTTGCACCCGGCCCACCATGCAATAACAATACTTTAATTTTAGGATTATTCCCAACACGTTTTGTCCAAACATTAAAAGTACCTTTTGGAGTTTGTATTGGAATCATTTGAATACCACCAGATAAAATATCTTTTCGGCCTGTAGTGTCATGGTAGCTTAAAATATTATTATTAGTGTTGTTGTTTTTACATGCACTAATAAATAAAATACACAAGGCTAAAAGCAAAGATGTTATTCTCATAAATTGGATTTGTTAAGTAATTGTAAAACTATCCAGGAAATTGTTCCTGCCAAGCCAACATGCCGCCTGTAACATTAATCACATCTGTAAAACCATAGGGCGCTAACATTAAACAAGCCTGACCACTTCTATTGCCACTGCGACAATAAACATATACGGTTTGATCTTTTAAATGTTCAATTTCATCAACTTGCATTGCCTGTACTAATCCCAAAGGCAGCAACTGTCCTCCAATATTAAAAGCAGCATGCTCATGTGGTTCACGCACATCTAATAAATTTAATTTTTCACCTGCATCAATTTTAGCTTTCAAATCGGCTACTGTAATTGTTTTCATACTTTATATTTTACTTAATTGAATCTACTTTAGTTCTTACCGGAGCAGTTTTATCAATCACTAAATGTATAGTGGCCCCTGGTGTTGTTTTGTTTTTCATTGGCATTCCAGCAGAATCTAATTGCATTAAGAATGGATTTGGATCCTGCCCAATAACAAATGCATTTGCCGAGTCTTGTATTGATGAATTTGAAGAAAAATTACCAATGACTAACCCCATTGCAAGAATTTTTTCTTTAGCCATTGGCACTGTCAACCCAATCAAATCTGGCACTTCAATTGCTCCACTTGCAGCACCATCTCCAACCATAAAACTAATAACTGTACCTGAAGGAATTTTTGAACCTGGTGCAATATTGGTGCCATTTGATAACTGGTCTAGAATTACATTTTTATTTCTATCTGGAACCATAGTTATAGTTCCTAATCTTAAACCCAATACTTTTAAATATGTTTCCGCACTTTGTAAAGAAAATCCAATCAAATTTGGCATATCAATTTGAGGTGCTAACACTCTATTAATTGTCAAATAAACAGTGCGTCCTTTTTTCACCACTTCATCAGGATCGGGAGTTTGTCTTAATATACCATTGCGTGCCAATGTATCAACATATATCGAATCCTGTAAAACAACATTGAAACCCAAATTAGATAAATTCTTTTGTGCTGCACTCACATCAAGCCCAATAACATTGGGCACTTTTGCCGTTTCCCCATTGCCCGTAATCCAACCTAATGAAAAGAAAAATATAATGCTAACCACTAACAGTGCAGCAATACCCATTAAGATATTAAACCATAATGGCTTTTTCAATAATTTATTAATTGCTTCCATTTGCAGGTTATTAATTAATTATTTTTTGAGATTGCATCTTCCACAATAGTTCCATAAAAGTCAGTTAAGTTCCACCCCATGGCTTTTACTTGCTGTGGGATTACACTTGCTTCACTTTGTCCTGGGACTGTATTCACTTCTAACATATAAGCTTTACTAGCCAGCTCATCATAAATAAAATCAATTCTTACCACTCCTCTACAATTTAAAGTTGCATACACTTTTTTAGCTGCAGCAGTTAAATCTGTAAACATTTTATCTGAAATTTCAGCTGGTGTAATTTCTTTACTCTTGCCTTGATATTTTGCTTCAAAATCAAAAAACTCATTATCTGTTTTTATTTCCGTAATGGGCAAAACAGTAAGGGCACCTTTTGATTTAAATACCCCAATTGTAAATTCTCTTCCACTAATAAATTCTTCTACTAAAACCTGTGTATCTTCCTTAAAAGCCTTTTCTAAAGCAGGAACCAATTCAGCTGCAGTATTCACTTTACTTATTCCTAAACTACTACCTCCATTGTTCGGCTTAACAAATAATGGCAATGTTAAGTGTGCTAATATTTGTTCAGGCGACGCAGGTGCTTCTGCAAATAAATGCAATGACTTTGCAACATGTACTCCAGCAAAACCCGCGACGGCTACTGTATAACGTTTATTAAAAGTCAATGCAGATGTTGCGGTATCGCAACTTGTATATGGTAATCCAATCATGTCAAAGTATCCTTGCAACTTACCATCTTCGCCAGGTGTACCATGAATGCACATTAAAGCCACATCAAAAGTGATTTTTTCACCCCCTTCTTCAATACTAAAATCAGCCTTATTCACTGCAACCTCTTCACCTACAATATTCTCATACCACCAACCTGTAGGATGAATATCAATTAAATAAACATCATACACATTTTTATCCAACGCATTCATTACCGTTTTAGCACTCTTATAACTGATTTGTGCTTCTGAACTTAACCCACCTGTCACTAATGCAACTTTCTTTTTCATTTTCAACTATTATTCTATTATGATATCATAAATATAAGAAATAAAAAAAGGGAAGAACTTCCCTTTTTTTATTTTAGAACTAAGCGTGTAGTTTCTCTTTTTTCGCTAACAATGCGTCAACCGTTTCTTGGTATAACTCATCGTGAACACAACAGTCTACAGGACAAACTGCAGCACATTGAGGTTCTTCGTGAAAACCTTGACATTCAGTACACTTGTTAGGCGTAATATAGTAGGTGTCAGTTGCAATAGGAGCAATTCTTGCATCCGCATCCACAGCTGATCCATCTAATAAGTTAAAACTTCCTTTAACTGAAGTGCCATCTGCGACAGCCCACTCAACACCACCTTCATAGATAGCGTTATTTGGACATTCTGGTTCGCAAGCTCCACAGTTGATACATTCGTCGGTGATTTTTAATGCCATAAAAATAATTTAATAATTAGTGACGTACTTTTGCCTTACAAATATAAAGTACTCACATGAACATACAAGCAAGAATAGACGCTTTTTTTACCCTTGGAGATAAATATTTAACTGATACAAATCAGTCGTTTTTAGATACAAAATGGAAGGCGCATAATCAGAATGCTTGGTTTTTACCTGAATTTATTGACCAATCGGCCAAACAAATTGTGGAGCAGTTTTTACAAAAGGAAAATTTAGCTTCCTGGGCAAATTTATATCCAAATATTTCAAACATTAACACCAATATAAAAGTTGGAATCGTTATGGCTGGGAATATCCCAATGGTTGGTTTTCACGATTTATTGAGTGTGTTAATTGCTGGCCATTCCGCAATAGTAAAGCTTTCATCAAAAGACACTGTGCTAATGCAATTTGTGATGGATTCATTAATTGAAATTAACCCTGAATTTGAATCCCTTATCATTGTACAAGAGCAGTTAAAACATTGTGATGCATATATTGCTACAGGCAGCAATAACGCTGGGCAATTTTTTGATCAATATTTTGGTAAGTACCCCAACATCATTCGAAAAAATAAGACATCAGTTGCCATTTTAGATGGTACCGAATCGCAGGATGAACTTGCATTACTAGCCGATGATATGATGCTCTATTTTGGTATGGGCTGTCGCAATGTAACACAGGTGTGGGTACCAACTGGGTATGATTTTATACCACTTTTATCTGCACTCAAAAAATATAGTTATTTAGCAGATCAACATAAATTCAAACATAACTATGACTATCAATTGGCGCTTTTAATGATGAATAGGCAATTTTATATGGATGCTGATGGGATATTAATGAGCGAAAACCCATCCCCTTTTGCAGCAATTTCTCAAATACATTATCAATATTATGAACCAGGCACCATACCAGCATTAAACCCTACCGATATCCAATGTATTGTAGGCAAAAATGCATTGCCATTTGGAAGTTTACAAAAACCTTCTATTAGCCAATATGCAGATGGTGTTGACACCCTTGCTTTTTTGTCAAACTTGACTTAATCAAGCCCGAAATTTTGTCATAAACGAACATTTTCGTAAATATTTTGTTAAACCTTTAAAATGATTTTGTGACAAAGTTTCGGCTTTGTTATTTTGTATTCGAATTGGTATATAAATTGTAAAAAAATAATAAAACCATCAAAATAATATCATTATGAACCTGAATTTTAAAAATGTGTTGGCCATTATTGGCATTAGTGCTTGCACAACAATAGTAAGCGTTTGGGGCTTTACTAGATGGAATAATTCAAGCAATAGTTTTGAAAATAATGGCAAATTGCCCGGCAATTATGCTAGCTTTTCTAATGACTCCACCCCTACTGCTACCGTTGATTTCACCCCTGCAGCCACCGCAGCTTCACCTGCAGTGGTGCATATTAAAACCAAAACCAATGCAAAAAAAGTTGACAACGGAAATCAACCAAGACAGCGCAATCCATTCTTTGACTTTTTTGGTGATGATAATTTTGGCGACTTTTTCGGAGGCCCAAGAATTATACCTGAACAAAGAGCAAGTGGAAGTGGTGTATTAATTACTGCTGATGGCTATATTGTCACAAACAATCATGTAGTTAATGGTGCTGATGAATTAACAGTAACACTTACGAATAAAAAAACCTACAAAGCAAAGGTAATTGGTGCCGATGCAAGTAGCGACTTAGCAGTTATTAAAATTGAAGAAAGTGGTCTTCCATATTTAGTATACGGAAACAGCGACGATGTTAAACTTGGTCAATGGGTTTTAGCTATCGGCTATCCATTAAATTTAGATGTTACCATTACCGCAGGAATTATAAGTGCAAAAAATAGAAGCATTGACATTAATTCAAGACAATCAGACAAACCTTTAGAATCATTCTTACAAACAGATGCAGCCGTTAATCAAGGTAATAGTGGTGGCGCATTAGTGAACACAAATGGAGAGTTAGTAGGCATCAATTCTGCCATCATGTCCCCTACTGGGTCTTATGCAGGTTATTCTTACGCGATCCCTGTGAATATTGTAAAGAAAGTGGTAACCGATATTGTTAAATTTGGTACAGTACAAAGAGCTTACTTAGGTGTTTCAATGGCACAAGAAGAATTGTCTGATGAACAAATTAAAAAATTAGAAGGCGATTTAAACGTAAAATATAAAGCTGGCGAAGGGGTATTAATTACTTCGGTATTAGATGGTGGTGCCGCAAAGGCTGCTGGATTAAAACCTGGAGATGTAGTTACAAAATTCAATGGTGCAACTATTAAAACTGCACCTGAATTGCAAGAACAAGTTTCTAGATTCAAACCTGGTGATAAGGTTTCATTGATGGTAAAAAGAAATGGCAAAGAGGTTTCTTTAGAGGTAATGTTAAAAGCAAAATTAGGTACTACTGATTTATCAAAAAGCAGCAAACTAGCCGAAAAATTAGGTGGCAAATTAGAAACAGTTGATAAAGCGGTAGCTCAAAAAAATGATATCGAAGGCGGCGTAGTTGTAAAGGAATTAGGCTCGGGCGTATTAAGCAAGAGCCGTGTTGAAAAAGGATTTGTGATTACTAGTGTTAATGATGAAGAAATTAAAAATGTAGAAGATTTTTATGAAGCACTAAAAAAATCAAACGGCACCATAAAACTTTCCGGTTTTTATCCAGGGTATTATGGCAACTACGCATTCATGCTTAATTTAAAAGATTAGTAGCTTATTCAAAAAATATCTGCTATTTAAAATGCCCTCGAAATATCGAGGGCATTTTAAATTATTTCATTCGTTGCCAAAGCGCTTCCTTTTCCATTAAGCTCATTTTAGCAAGATCCAATCCATGCTCTTTTGCATAGGATTCCATTAATTCAAAGCGATGCTTGAACTTTTTATTGGTCTTTTCTAAAGCGGTTTCAGGATCTATATTTAAGAAGCGCGCATAGTTGATCATACTAAATAAAACATCTCCAAATTCCTGCTCCATTTTTTCTTGGTCATTGGCTTCAATTTCAACTTTCAACTCTGCAATTTCTTCTTCTACTTTTTCCCAAACCTGCTCCTTATTTTCCCACTCAAATCCAACGTGCTTTACCTTTTCTTGTATTCTTAATGCCTTAACCATGGATGGTAAACTATTAGGCACCCCACTTAAAATTGTTTTATTACCCTTGCCTTCTTGTAATTTTAGTTGCTCCCAATTTCTTTTTACATCATCGTCATTCTCCACTTTTACATCACCGTATATATGTGGATGCCTATGAATTAATTTTTTGGCAATGGATTCCAACACTTCATCTAATGTGAATTTCCCTTGTTCAGTTCCTATTTTAGCATAGAACAACACATGCAACATAATGTCACCTAGTTCTTCTTTAATCCCGTCCCAATCTTCCTCTACAATAGAATCAACTAACTCATAAAGTTCTTCAATTGTATTGCTACGCAGGCTATGAATAGTTTGTTTTTTATCCCATGGACATTGTTCGCGAAGCGTGTCCATTATTTCAACTAATTCCAAAAAACGCTGAGACAATAATTCTTTATTCATAATTATAAATTATATACAGAAAGTAAAAAGAAAGTACCCATCAATACTGACATAAGTACTAATGTCAAAACGTTTAAAATAAAGAACTTTAAAATCGTTTTGGCGCGGGTTTGATGAAAATGATTGCGCAAAGATTTATACAAATAAAAGAACAATACAAAAGGCACTGCTACATCTAATAAAGTAAACGGATTATGCACAAAGAATTCATAAATATTATCTATTATTTTCACTACAAATAAAATAATAAAGAATGCACAATATATATGTATGCTAAATATAAGATGGTCTACGAAAAAATGTTCCTTATTACGTCGGTATAAAATCCATACAAAAAAAGCAAAGATGGGTAAGGAAATATACAATATGCGAGAAAAGTAATGTTGAAACTGTTCAATAACTGCCTTTCCTAGTTCAAAAGTATCTCCTTTGTATTTTTGATATAAATGAATTTGCTGTTTAACCAACTTATCTACCAACCAGTTTGCCCTATTGGATACAGGTAACTTATTTTGATCAGCTTCATAAGTTTCAAGACTTTTGTAATTAAATGTATCCTTGCCAATTTGAAATTTAAAGTCATTTATTTCCTTTTTTGCACTATCAAGCTTTTGCTTAGGAACTTGCGCAGCTACTTTAGCATTCACTTCTTTTTTAAACGATTCTTGATTATTAGATTCTCCTGTAAATATGAAGAAGAAAAACACTGCTGACACAAATAAATACATTCTAATGGGATGCAAATAAGTGGCACGCTTCCCATCCATATAATATTTGGTTAAACTTGCTGGCTTTAACAACAAAAGCTTTAAAGTTTTCCAAAGCTTACCATCAAAATGAGTTAAGTCCTCAATAAAATGCATTAATAAGTGCCAAATACTTTCTTTGACTTCCACATTTTCTTGACCACAATTTTGACAAAAACGGCCGGTAACTTGTGTATTACAGTTCAAGCAGTTTTTTTCGAGTCTTTCTTTTAAGTGTGACATAGTGCTAAGATAAGTATATATCTTAAAGTCGGTCTTACCCAAAGCCTTTCAAACAGAAAACTTCGGGACTGCCGGCTCATTTCATTCGCCGTCTTCCCAATCGAGTCGGTCTTACCCAAAGCCTTTCAAACAGAAAACTTCGTTTCCTGTTTGACTTTTTTTATGCTCGCACGCTCATTCAAGCAAGCTTGATTCGCGGTCTTGCATAAAAAAAGCCTCTCAACTTTCGTTGAGAGGCTTTGTGCCTCAGGCGGGAATCGAACCCGCACGGGCGTTGCGGCCCACAGGATTTTCTTACTACTATGGTTTTCACCACCCTACAACGGTTTGTAGTCTGGACTATGCCTTCACCATATCTTTCGATTTAGGTGCTCCGTGTCTAGTCTCTACACGTTCCCTTTCGGGCTTCGCTCGGCATTCCCATTTTAAAGGGTTCACCGAATTTACGGAGTTCTACATCTTCAATTTCTCGAAGCGCACTCAAATTCTTGTTCTCCTAAAGAACAGTGTCTAAGTCCTGCGTGTCTACCAGTTCCACCACCAAGGCGTCTATTGAAAGACTTAAAAAAAAACCCGAACCGAAATTCGGGTTTTTAGAGCGAAAGACCGGGCTCGAACCGGCCACCCCGACCTTGGCAAGGTCGTGCTCTACCAAATGAGCTACTTTCGCTTGTACAAGAACTATTTTTAGGAGTGCAAAAATAAGGAATCAAAGCACTCCAACAAAATTTTTTTCTATTTATATTCTGGCTTGTATTGAGAGCTAGTTTGAACCTCTGGATTTGGCTTTTTAAAACCACTGCTGAAAACCTTAGAACAGTTTCCAACAACCAAAGATAAAATAGCGAAAATAGAAACGTAGAATAAGAATTTAGAAGAAGTTACCCAATTAGAGTTAATATCCTTAGATACTTCTGGCTTATTTAAATCTTGTGACATAGTTATTAATTACGGACGCAAAAATAGCAACTAGTTCTTAATAAAGAGCCAGTTAGCTAACTATTTTATTAAAATATTGCTTCTTTTTTACAAAGTATTGGAAAACCAGGGATCCATTATACACTCCCATCAAAGATTTTAGCTGTTTCGTGCCTGAAGATCGTTTCACTTTACCTTTAATGATAATGCCAATTAAGGCAAAATGAGCTTTAACGATAGCTGTAAAGAAATAAGCATCCCCGCTAAATAACCCCTTCCATGCTGAAATTGCATCTAATGCAAGCCTAAATGGTAACTTCCAAGCTAGTTCGTGAAAAGGCAAGTTTTTGCAAAGCATTACCAAATTATTCCTAAAATTTAGGAACACTTTTCGACCACCTCTAGGTAAGGTGCCAGCGCCTACATGATATACAATTGCTTTGGGGCAACAATATATTTTATAGCCCTTTAACTGAATACGCCAACATAAATCAATTTCCTCTTGATGTGCAAAGAAGCTAGCATCAAAACCCTCTAGTTCATGAAACACATTTGATCGAATCATCATTGCTGCGCCTGAAGCCCAAAATATTAAGTCCTCATTATTATATTGAGCTTGATCTTTTTCACAAATATCAAAAATCCTTCCTCTTGAAAAAGGATATCCGAACGCATCAATCCATCCACCAGCTGCACCTGCATATTCAAATAAAAGCGGTTCTTTATGCGACAATAATTTTGGTTGACATGCTGCAATGTTATTATCAGATGACATTAATGCTACCATTGGCGTAATCCAATTAGGAGTCACTTCAACATCAGAATTTAATAAAACATAATAATCTGCATTTATCTTTTTCAATGCCCAATTATATCCACCTGCAAAACCTTCGTTCGATGCCGAAGTCAAAATTTTAACTGATGGGAATTTGGTTTTTAAAAAAGAAATGGAATTATCTGTTGATCCATTGTCGGCAACAACAACCTCAAAGTTTTCATACTGCGTAGCCAATACCGATGGTAAAAACTGTTGTAAGTATTTTACACCGTTATAATTTAATATGACAATGGATACAAAAGGTTTCAAACGAGTTTGTTTTTGCGAATGTAAGTCCAAAATATGGGAAATTAAAGAGAAAAACTTAACTTAGACCCATGAACAAGGAACATATCCTAATATTAAACCTAGATTTATTGAATCATCCCATGGGGTAATTGAATTTACCACTATTACTTGTTCGAATTACTTTTCATACTTGAAATGTAATAATTCCGATTTTTTTATACGATTTTTAAACTATACATAATGCACACTAACCACAATGTGAGTGCCAATGCTGCAAAGTATTTGGAACTAGAAGATAAATTTGGAGCTCATAATTACCACCCTATCCCAGTTGTTTTAGAAAAAGGCGAAGGCGTTTTTCTATACGATGTTGATGGTAAAAAATACTTCGATTTTTTAAGCGGATACTCCGCAGTAAACCAAGGTCATTGCCACCCTGCAATTGTTTCAACACTACAAGCGCAAGCTTGCAAATTAACTTTAACTTCTCGTGCATTTCATAATAATTTATTAGGCGAATACGAAGCTTATATCACTAAATACTTTGGATATGACAAAGTATTACCAATGAATACAGGTGTAGAAGGCGGAGAGACTGCAATTAAATTAGCAAGAAGATGGGGTTATAATGTAAAAGGAATTGCAGAAAATAAAGCACGCATTATTTTTGCAGAGGGCAATTTTTGGGGGCGCACATTAGCTGCCATCTCCTCCTCCACAGACCCAAGTAGTTTTAAAGGCTTTGGTCCCTATATGCCTGGTTTTGGATTAGTACCTTATAATGATTTAGCAGCTTTAGAAAATGAATTAAAAGACCACAATGTTGCTGCATTTATGGTGGAACCCATTCAAGGTGAGGCAGGTGTTGTATTACCAGACGATGGTTATTTAAAAGGTGTGCGAGATTTATGCACTCAATACAATGTATTATTTATTGCTGATGAAATTCAAACGGGATTAGCAAGAACAGGTAAAATGTTAGCATGTGATCATGAAGGTGTAAGACCTGATATATTAATTTTAGGAAAAGCACTAAGTGGTGGCACACTACCTATTTCAGCAGTACTTGCTGATGACATTGTGATGATGCAAATTAAACCAGGCGAACATGGTTCTACATACGGTGGTAATCCATTGGCTTGTGCAGTTGCTATGAAATCTTTAGAAGTGTTGAAAACAGAAAAGATGGCAGAAAATGCAGAAGCGATGGGTATTATATTAAGATCCGAAATAGAAAAATTAAACTCCCCATTAATAAAGTTAGTACGTGGTCGCGGATTATTAAATGCAATTGTCATTGACCACAAAGATCCTGAAATTTCATGGGAGCTTTGTTTACACCTAAGAGATTTAGGATTATTAGCAAAACCAACACATGGTGATAAAATTCGTTTTGCACCACCATTAATCATTACAGAGTCTCAAATAAAAGAAGCTGTAAGTATTATTGGGGAAGCATTGAAAAGATTGTCCTAATAAATTTTTATTTAAAAAAAATGCCTCGTTTTTTAGCGAGGCTTTTTTTATATAGTATTAGTTTGAAGATTTTGGAATTTCTATCTTGGGCAAAAAAGTCATAATTAATATGCCGAAAGAAATAATAATGCAAGCGTAAAGCGACCATTGTCTTTGCGGGCAATCACCCATTGGGCAATTTGAAAGAACTAATAAGTTTCTAAATGACCATGCAATTAATAAAGCTGCAAAAGCTAAATTAAATCGCTTTGCCCATAAATAAGGAAGTGCAAAAAATAATGCAGCCAGTCCTGCAAAGAAGGTTAAAAACAAACCTGGTTTTCCAAAAGTAGTTCCTGTAGTTTGCCAGCCTGTTAAAATTAATTTATGACTTTCAATTACGACTAAAGGCTGAGTTGTACAATAAAATAAAGCGAAGCAAAGGATGATACCGATGGTTTGAGAATGTTTCATGGTGCAAAAATAAGTGAATGAGGGCGGATTGCCAATGCTTCGCATTGTCTTCCGCTACGACAAACTCGTCTTTGGATTGCTAGCTGCGCTAGCATCCGCCTCGGCTAACTCGTCTTACCCAAAGCCTTTCAAAGAATATCATTTTTTAGCTCACTACGTTCGTTATAAAATGGCATTCTTTGGCTTTTTTAACGCTCCCCAACTTAATAATTTATTCACAAGCCTATTCGCTTCGCTCATTAGTTAATAAGTCTCGACTGTTTTTTGAAGCAAGCTCCAAACACAATCTCGCCTCATTAACTGCCACTTCGTGGCACTTGTTTCGCGTCTTCGCATTAAAAAAGCCTCTCAACTTTCGTTGAGAGGCTTTGTATCGAGGTCCCGAGCGGATTCGAACCGCTGTAGAAGCTTTTGCAGAGCTCTGCCTAGCCACTCGGCCACAGGACCTTTTCGGGACGCGAAAATAACACAAAGAAGTTAATTATAAAAGAATTTTCCAACTATTACGAATTAAACGACATTTG
>CANCEU010000042.1 GCA_947375185.1 Chitinophagaceae bacterium | reverse complement strand
ATAAATACATTCAAAGTATTTGTTTCAAATAATTCAAAAATATTTTTTGGTGAAAATTGTGCTATAAAAGTACAAGATGCACCAGCCCATAATGAACAACTTACTACATTAATGATGCCATGAACATGATGCAACGGCAAAACACAAATAGTGTTATCATTACTAGTCCATTCCCAAGCACTAATTAAAGTTGATATTTGGGAACTAATATTTTCGTGTGTAGTCACCACCCCCTTTGGCTTATTCGTAGTGCCACTAGTATATAAAATCAATGCCATTCTTGCTAAATCAATATTTGGCAACTGCATTGCGTTATTTTTTAAACCATTATAAGTGGAACCCAAATCAAAATTTGATTTTCCATTTTCGAAATCATCAATTATAATGGTGATAATATTTGATTGATCAAAATAGGGTTGTAAAACTGTTAAGTATTCTCTTGACAAAATTAAAGTAGAAGCTCCTGTATCTTCCAATACATACTCAAGCGAAGGTAAAGGATGTGTAATACAAAGTGGAACAGCTACCCCGCCAGCTTGCCATATTGCCCATAATGATTTTACATAATTAAAACCGGGATTCACCATAAAAGCAACCCTTGCCTCACTCATATCATTATTGTCAGCTAGTAAATGATGAGCGAGTGTAAGAGATTCATTTATAAGTTGTTCATAAGTAAATGTTTTACTGTCAGCGTAAATTGCAATTTTATTAGACTGTTTTTTTGCTTGTTCAAATACAGGTAGCATCAATTAAATTTATTGAATTAAATATTAAAATATGATTTCGCGTTGTAGTAGGAAATATTTTGTACTATTTCTCCAATCCATTTTTCGTCATTAGGTATCATTCCATTTTCCATATCAGCACCTAATAAATTACATAAGATTCTTCTAAAATATTCATGTCTAGCATAAGATAAAAAGCTTCTACTGTCTGTTGTCATGCCTATAAACGTGGATATCAATCCCATATTTGATAACGCATTTAACTGATTTTCCATTCCTTGTTTTTGATCTAAAAACCACCAACCCGAACCAAATTGAACCTTTCCTTTTAAACTTCCATCATTAAAGTTTCCACACATAGTTGCAAATACTTCGTTATCCGATGGGTTAATATTATAAAGTATTGTTTTAGCCAATTGATCCCTTTGATCTAATGCATTTAAAAATTGAGATAGATTAACTGCTTGTGGATAGTCCCCAATGGAGTCCGTGCCAGCATCTACACCCACTAAACCCATAATTCGAGTATTATTATTTCTAATTGGGCCTAAGTGAAATTGCTGAACCCACCCTTTTTTATGATACATTTTACATAATGAAAAAAGAATCGCCCCAACAAATCGATCGGGATTTGAAAAAGAATTTTTGTTTTTTCCCTGCACAAATTGTGCAAACTCTTTTTCAAGTGCACTTGTGAATGCAACCTGCGCTGGCATGGTAATAAGACCATGATCTGCTATTCGGCAACCATGCTTATGGAAATAATTAACTCTTTTTTCAAGAGCAGCTAATAAATCAGATATGTTATGCACTTTAATACCCGTTACTTTTTCTAAAGTATGTAAATAAGTAATAAAGTTTGCTCTATCTGAAATGTTGAAAATTTTATCTGGTCTAAATGTGGGTAAAACTTTAGCCTTAAAATTAGATTCACTTATTTGTTTATGATACAATAAATCATCGCATGGATCATCTGTGGTTCCGACAAGCTCAACTTTATAATTATTTAATAATGATTGAGTACTATGCGTATTTTTTTGAAGCATCCCTGATGCTGTTTTGTAAATAGTCTTTGCAGATTTTTCATTTAGATATTCATCAATTCCAAATGAATTTTTCAATTCCATTTGCGACCAATGAAATAATGGATTCCTTACTGTTTGTGGAAATACCTTCGCCCATGCAATAAATTTTTCCTCATCTGTTGATGTTCCTGTAATTAATTGCTCATTCACTCCTAATGCTCTCATCGCCCTCCACTTATAATGATCCCCTTTTAACCAGATTTCTGATAAATTTTCGAATTTTTTATTTTCTGCAATTTCTTTAGGAGAAAGATGATTATGATAGTCTATAATGGGAAGCTTTGCAGCATAATTATGATATAATATTTTTGCTTGTTTATTACTTAACAAAAAATCAGGCGTAATGATGGTGGTGTTTTTTTTAATTGCCATTGAGTATGTATATAAAATAGAACAATATTAATTTGCTACTAAACTTCTAATGATGCCTAATTCTACTCCCCTTATCTCTGCAAGCCCTCTTAATCTTCCAATTGCAGAATAACCAGGATTAGTCTTCTTTTTCAAATCATCTAACATTTGATGCCCATGGTCAGGTCTTACCGGAATACTACTTTTTCTACTTTTCATTGCAATTACTAATTCCTTTATGACTGCATACATATCAACATCACCTTCCAAATGATTATCTTCAAAAAAATCACCAAATTCATTTCGACGCGTACTCCTCAAATGAATAAAATGAATTCTATCTGCAAATTGCTTCACCATTTCAGGTAAATTGTTGGAAGCAATCACTCCGTAGGATCCGGTACAAAAACATAAACCATTTGCCAATGAAGGAACCGCATTAATTAAAACATTAATATCGTTTGCATTGGAAACAACTCTTGGTAATCCTAAAATTGAAAATGGAGGATCATCAGGATGAATGGACATTACCACGCCAACATTATCAGCAACCGGAATTATCTGTTGTAAAAAATGAATAAGATGTGATTGTAATTTTTCGCGATTAATATCCACATAAGCATCTAATGCTTGTTGAAATTGCTCAATAGTAAAACTCTCTTCACTCCCAGGAAGACCTGCAATGATATTTCTTTGTAATAAAAACTTCTCCTCCTCATTCATTGATTCGAATTTTGCCTTTGCGCGCGCAATGGTAGCTTGGTCATAATCTAAATGTGCATCCTTTCGTTTTAAAATAAATAAATCAAATGCAACAAATGCCGCCATTTCAAAACGCAAAGCTTTCGAACCATCTTCAACCTCATAACTCAAATCAGTCCTTGTCCAATCTAAAACAGGCATAAAATTATAGGTTATATTTTTTACACCACAATTCGCTAAATTTATAATACTCTGTTTGTAATTTTCAATATATACTTCAAAACCATTAGCTTGTGTTTTAATGGATTCATGTACAGGCACACTTTCAACTACTGACCATTTTAAACCTGCAGATTCTATAATTGATATTCTTTTTTTAATTTCCTCAATAGTCCATACTTCCCCATTGGGTATATGATGCAGGGCAGTTACAATACCAGTACAACCTGCCTGTTTTATGTCTGTTAGCGAAACAGGATCATTTGGCCCATACCAGCGCATGGTTTGCTCCATTCTATATTGTACATCCCCATAAGAAGGGAAAATTCGATTGTTCATTGATAAGTTTTTTTTTCTAATATTAATTTAGGAAATAAATATTAAACTCCGCTATTAATTGTAAACCCTCCATCTACTCCAATATCCATACCCGTAACAAATTTAGATGCATCACTTAAAAGCCAAACCAAAGCACCATTTAATTCACTTGGATTTCCAAAACGCCTAAACGGAGTATGATCAATAATTTTAGAACCTCTTTCAGTTAATGAACCATCCATATTAGTTAGTAAATTCTTGTTTTGTTCGGTTAAAAAGAAACCAGGCATAATGGAATTAATCCGAATAGCATCACCAAATCTATTCGCCATTTCAACTGCAAACCATTTGGTATAACAGTCAATAGCTGCTTTCCCCATACTATATCCTAACACACGAGTCAAAGGACGTTTTGCACTAACTGAAGAAATATTAATGATACTGCCTGAACCACTTTTTGCTATTTCAGGTCCAAAAACTTGAATTGGCATTAAGGTACCCCATAAATTTAGATTGATTGCATCTTTCATGCCCTGCATGTTTAATTTAAATACATCTGCATCTGGCATTACAACCGCTTCAGGAACATTTCCTCCTGCAGCATTTACAAGACCATCAATACGGCCATATTGATGTAGCACTTTATCTTTTGCAATACTTAATGCGACTTCATCTAATACATCTGCAATAACATAGGAAGCCTCTCCACCCATTTCAATAATTCTTGAAACATGATCCTTACAAAGTTGTTCATTTCGACCTAAAATTACTACAGTACCTTTTGCTTCAATTATTGCAATTACAAAGCTTGTGCCTAAGATGCCAGTGCCACCTGTTACTACTATTACCTTACCTTTCAATGAAAACATTCCTAAACTTTGATTATCCATTTTTGCTTAATCTATAATGATGAATTCCTTTTTCAATTTAATATCTTCAGATGAACTTCCAATTTGTATTTCAAAAGCACCTGGCTCCACTATCCAATTCATGTTTTTATCGTACAATTTTAAATCATTAGGTGATAATTCAAACTGAATAGTTTTAGTCTCTCCTACTTTTAAATGAACTCTTTCAAAACCTCTTAACTGCGTTTCATATACAGTTACACTGCTAACCTTGTCTTTTAAATATAGCTGCACCACTTCATCGCCGTCATATTTTCCAGTATTTTTTATATCCACGGAAACTTTAATTTTATCTTCTTTTTTATAATTATCTGACGAAGTACTTAAATTCGAAAATTCAAACTGCGTATAACTTAATCCATAACCGAATGGATACAAAGCTCCATATACATTCGTTTTACCAAATCCATTGGGCCCATCCCCAGGTTGACCTGCATGTGCACCCGGTTTGAAAGGGAAATTAAGTTCTAATTGACCCAATGATTTTGGAAAAGTAACAGATAACTTACCTCCAGGATTATAGTCTCCAAAAAGCGTTTCGGCAATGGCATTTCCCCCATCCACTCCTGGACACCAAGCTTCGATAATTGCTGGAATATATTTTGCTGGCCAATTAATAGTTAAAGGTTGGCCATTAATTAAAACAAGTACCACAGGCTTTCCTATTGAATATAAAGCTTGTAAATATGCCTGTTGTTTGCCCGTTAATTCTAAACTAGTACGACTACGACTTTCGCCAAACATATTTTCAGTTTCTCCCATCACTGCAATAATCACATCCGATTTTTGCGCTAATGCTAAACCTTCATCTAACCCTTTTTGTTCTTCGGGTGTATTAGTTAATGGTGGATATAATTCACTTTCAGGCCAATTCACATCAGCCGATTCCACTCCTTTTGCATAATTTAATTTGATAGAAGCTGGTAGGTATTTTTTTAAACCTTGTAATACAGAAACGACCCTAATATTAGATGGCCCATATCGACTCATTGAAGTCAAAGTATCATCAGCTAAAGGACCAGTAATAAAAACTGATTTAATTTTAGTTTTATCTAATGGTAATAAATTATTTCCATTTTTTAATAAGACCAATGCCTCTCTAGAAATTTGTTTACTGAATTGTTGAGCATCTTCATTATTAACAACTTTATCAGCATTAGCGGTATCAATAACATAAGGCGAATCAAATAATTTCAATAAAAATTTGACCCTTAAAACATCAGTAACTCTTTTATCAATTACATCCATACCCAATGAACCCTCTTTCACCAGCTTTCGAGCTGGTAAGATAAATGTTTCAGGTAGTTGAAAATTAGTGCGCACATTTACCCCTGCCTCCAATGCAATTCTTACTGCATCAGTTGAATCCTTAGCCACATGGTGTTTACTATTGATAAACTCTACTGCATCACTATCACTTACAACATAGCCTTTAAAACCAAATTTTTCTCTTAACAAAGTGGTTAAAAAATAGTAGCTCCCACTTACCGGGATACCATCCCAATCATTATAACTACTCATTACCCCCAAAGGATTTGCTTCTGCAATAATCCTTTGATAAGGATATAAATACAAATTGAATAATTCTCTAGGAGCAATATGTGGATCGGTTCTTGCATTGCCATCACGTCCTCCATTTGGTACGCTATATGCTGCATAGTGTTTTAAGGTAGAAGCCACCCCTTCCGATTGCACACCTAATACCATTTGCTTCCCTAATTCCGTAATTAAAAATGGATCTTCTCCATAACATTCTACCACACGGCCCCATCTTGGATCACGGGCTAAATCTAATATTGGAACATACACATTCGTATACCCCAATGCTTTTGCTTCGCGTCCAACAATATGTCCTGCTTTATTAATAATATTTTTATCCCAAGTACTTCCAATTGCAATGGGTGCAGGCATACCTGTTGCTCTTTCACTTGCCAATCCATGAATACCCTCGTTGGTAAAATCAACTGGAATACCAAGCCTAGTATTTTCAACAAACCATTTTTGTACCGTATTAATAGCGCCTGCATGTCTACTATAGGGAAAAGAATATTTTGTAAAAGTAGATGCCCTAAATGTGGTCGAATTTAAATGTTCATCAATATTAGCAATGCCGTCTTTCCAAATTTTTGTTTTCCATTTATCTGTTGGCAATTCATCTTTTAAAACACGTCCATATCCATACAATGTAGCTAATTGAGCAGTTTTTTCGTCCAAAGTCATTTGAGATAATAAATCTTTAACCCTTGCATCAACTAGTTGTTTAGGATCCTCAAAAACATCCATTTTACCATTCTTATTAAAATCAATCCAACCAGAATGGTAAATATTGGTTTGTGCAAATGAAACGCTAAATGCAAATAAAATAAGAGAAACTGTTATATAAAATTTATTTTTAATCATTCTTTATATTCTAAAAATTTTAATAGCCTATATTTTCTGTTATTAATTTGGGACATGGCATCTGTCAAGGGTGAATAGTACTCATACCCAATATTAACCATCCCTTTATTAGAATCCATATTGGAAGGATCCGCTGACTTATCATTAGGATCATTGTCTTGATACCTAAACCAATGCAGTCCAATAAAATTTTTATTAGGCAAAAATGATAATAAAAAGTTTTGGTAATGGATACCTCTTTCTTGTTGAGTGTTTACTCTCCAACCTGCTCCTGAAATATTTTCCATTTTAGTGTCATCCCCTTTTGTATAAAACTCCGTAATAATAAATGGTTTTTGCAATTGTGCCCACAATTCATTTTCTTTTGGCCTTAAATCCCAATTACCATAAAAGTTAATTGAAATAACATCTACATATTTTTCAGCAGCTTGTAACACCGCTATATTATTTTTTGCGGATGAATGTAATCTACTTCCCAAATACAAATGATTAGGATCATACTTTTTTAACGAACTACTTACTATTTCAAAATATATACTTGCTACAATACCTGCGAATTTCTCTTGTTGTCCTTTAGAAATATCAGTAGGATTTATTTGATTTTCAGTTATATATTTTTTTGCAAATTGATATGCTTCATCCGATTCATCATTAATGTCTAAAAAATGAGAAAGTATATTTTCTTGAAATGGAAGTTCATTATCTGAAAAATGACCTAATAAATTGGGGTCATTGAATTTATCTTTATTTTCTAGTATTTTATCGGCACAATGTTTTTCAAAAGCACGATTAAAAACCAACGCAAGAATAGGATATTCTTTTCGTTCATTTTTTTTCTTTGTTTCCTGAAGCATTGTTCCAAGTATACTCAATTGCGTACAGTAGGCTAAATGATGTGACTCTTTTTTATTATAATCCATAATAGTGGAAACATCAGACCAAGAACCCGTACTATTAAAACCAAAAGACTTAATTGAACTACTTGTATTTGATATCCAATTAGATAAGTTCCCAAATTTACTAGTAATCGCTTTATTCGCATTTGATGAAGTACCGGGTCTCACACCATTAATTGCGGTATTAAAAAAAGAATTACCTAATGGGTCAATAAACCAAAAACGGTTGTTAATTTTTTCAATTCTAAAAAAACCAGTACCCTTACTTTTTATATTACTAGCCCCCCCATACTCATCAATATTATTATCTAAATAAGTAGTATCAAAACCATTTATCATTTCGATAGTATGAGAAATATTGGGTTTCCAATTAGAATAAGTCACTTGTTTCTCCTTATTCTTATTCCAGACTTTTGCTTGAACAATGATAGAATCCTTGAATTCGAAAATTTGTCCATGTATAGATTGTATGGAAAATACCAATAATAAAGAAAAAATACCTTTAAACATACAGAGATTTTTATAACCTTAATTATTCAAAAATGATCAAATTAAAGTTAATTCATTATATATAAATCCAACCAGCTATAATTATGGATTTATTGTTAAATATATCTCCTTTATGACTGGCTTTATTGAGTTTGGTCTATTATTACTTGCCATAAATACCACCTTATAATCCCCTGCTTTTGGAAATTTATATTTGAATGAACTAATTGGCTTATTGGTAATATTTTTTAATGGTACAGCCACGTCGGGTATCGCTATACTAGGTGAAAAACCATTGGAAATAGCCCAATCCTCAGAATAATCAGAAGTTGCTGCACTTGTGAATTTTAATTGGGTTGATGAGGTAGCCCAGCTATTTGATGCATTCGCTAATTTTAATATTTTCCAAGTTGTACTAATGGTCCCACCTGGCAATACATTATAGTTGGCAACTGTTCCATCTGCATAGGAACTACTTAATGATAATGAACCAATAGTTATTCCATTGGCACCAAGTGACCCAAAAGGTTTACCATCACATTTAAATGCAATATATATAGGATTTACTGATGTTTTTGCAATGTCACTCAAATCAGCAGTAACAGTATAAAAGGTAGCAATTGTTCCAGAAGTTGTATTTGGTAATGAAAATCGGCTGGTAATATCAATCCAAGATGCTTTATTGACCATTGCAGAATCCTGAGAACCTGCTAAATTTAGGTCAGCTGCGGTGGAATAAGTTCCTGGAAAGTTATTACTTACTAAAACCTTGAAATTTTTGTTCTCCATCGCCACAAAACCAGTAGGATCATCACATCGAATTTGAAAACCCAACTTAAAAACTCCATCTGTTCTTAATGTCCTGTCTTTATAATCAAAATTGCGACCAGGCTCACCCGAATAAAAGGTGATAACATCAGGATTACCCTCCATATTAAACTGAACAGTATCCTTTACATTGTATAAGTTTTTTGTTACAGAGACATTAAAGTTGACCTCTTGTACATCCTCTTTCTTACATGCATTGCAAAAGATAAGTATAAAACTAAAAACCAAAAAAGTACATAAATTTTTCATGCTAATAAATTATAATTTGTTTACCAACCTGCATTTTGTGTCATTAAGCCATTTACAGACAATTCTGAACTTGGAATTGGCAATAAAGTATCTCTTAATTTAACATTATTATACGCAGTTAAATATCGAGTTTTTAAAGTTGCACTACTTGTGCTATTATTAATTGAATTTTTACAATCTTGCATAGTTTGATAAAAAGTACCCCATCTTACTAAGTCAAATTTTCGGGTAGCTTCAAAACATAATTCTCTTGCTCTTTCATCTCTTATAATTGTTCTTAGTGCTGCTTGACTAGTGGATGCAGGTATATCAGATGCTTTTGATCTTTGTCTAACTTGATTTAATTTATCAATAGCATCAGCTGTATTTCCAAGTTCCATTTGTGCCTCAGCAAGCATCAATAAAACATCTGCATAACGGATTAAAGGAAAATTAGTAGGACCCCAATCTCTATTTTTAGGAATGACTACTTCATCATCTCTTTTCCACTTACCACAGTCTTTGTCCCATGTAGAAAGAGCAGCTGGAGACGCAGTTCTTGGCACGGTATTTAAACTATACGTGTAGTTAGGTATGTTCCAGTTTCTTCTTTCGTCAACTGAGTCTGTTACAGAAACTTTTTGATATAAATCATATAAAATACCAGTGGGAATATAAGAACCATAACCATATACAACTAATGGATTAGGATCTAACCCTGTATATCTCATGGCTAAGAAACAGGCAAACTTACTTCCTGGAGGCATGGTACCAACGGGTGTATTATTACCATAAAATTCAACCTCCCACATACTTTCTTTAAAAACATTGTCATATGCATCTCTGGATTGTAAAGAAAAAACTTCACTATATTTTGGATTTAGTTTATGTACGCCCGAGTTAACCACCTTTGAAGCCCAAACTCTAGCAGAGTCATACATAGGTGCACCTAAATTCATAGGATTACCAGCCATTTTTAAATACACTCTTGCGATAATACCTTGAATTGCAGTTTTTGAAACCCTTGCAGGAGAACCATTTGTATTATAATCATTAACCAAACCCTGGGAAGTTTTCATATCAGTTAATATCTGATTATATATTTCAGCCATTGGTGTTTTAGGATAATTTACACTACCCACCTCAGTTGTTGGTTTTAATATTAACGGTACCGAACCATATCTAGTAACCAATTGGAAATAATTAAAGGCCCTTAAAAAAGTAGCTTCCCCAATGGCTTTATTTTTTACAGAATCTGCAACAGGTGATGTTTTAATACTACTCAATAAATAGTTAGCCGAATTTATACCTCGGTACAAAGCAGACCAACAATCAGAATAAATAGCAGTTGACGATTGACAATCGTATAATGAAGGATTACCAACATTGTTATTACGGTTATTATATTGACCTTCATCATTTCCCATTTCAAGTTCTAAAGGAATATTTCTTCCGTATGTTCCATCTTGTGCAAGTGAACTGTATATACCCGCTAATGAAGCATTGATTTCTGCTGTTGTACTATAATATTTATCTGGCACTACAACGTCGTTAGGCGTTGCATCTAAATACTTTTTACATGAAAAGTTTAGAAAGCTCAAAATGGCTAAAAATGCTATGTAAATAATTTTGTTTTTCATTTTATATCTTATTAGCTATTTTAAAAATTTAAATTAATACCAAACGTCATTGTCTTGGCTCTTGGATAAACTGAATAATCAAACCCTGGGGTTAATGCACTTGAATAAGCAGATACTTCTGGGTCATAACCTGTATAGTTTGTTAGGGTCCAAAGGTTTTGTGCAGATGCATAAATTCTGAAACTTTGAATATTTAACCTCTTAGCATCTTTTATAGGTAATGTATAACCCAGTTGCAATGTTTTAAGCCTGATGTATGATCCGTCTTCAATTACACGACTGGAGTAAACTTTATCACCATCTCCTTTTGCAACATACATGCTATTATTTTGATTGTTAATTGTCCATCTATTTAATACACTAGCAAATTGGTTTTGTAATAATCTACCAGAGTTCCCTTCAAATACCAATCTGTTGGCATTTAATAATTGACCACCGTAAGAATACTGGAAAAATAAATTCAGGTCAAATTGCTCATATTTAAAATTATTAGTAAATCCACCAGTGAACTTAGGTGTTGCGTTGCCAATCACTGTTTTATCATTATCATTCATAATTAAATCACCATTTAAATCCCTATACTTTATAAATCCAGGTTGGATTTTAGAATTTGAAGTAGTTGTATTTGAAGTAATGTTAGATTTTAAAACATAAGAACCAGATGGGGTTACATTAAAATCATTTATTTGATATAATCCATCCCAAATATAACCATAAAACTGGCCAATGGGTTGTCCTACTTTAGCAATATAGGCTGGAGAGCTTCTCCATTGATTATCCCAGTTGATTGTCGTTAATAAGGCTTGTTGCCCTTCGTTTAAGCTTAAAATTTTATTGCTGTTAAATGCGATATTAAAAGATGAAGACCAAGTGAATTTTGGCTTATTAATTACTTTTGCATTAAAAGTAATTTCCAAACCTTGGTTTTGAACAGACCCTATATTTTTATAAGCAGTCGCAAAACCAGAAGAGGTAGGCATATCCGCGTTTAACAATAAATCGGTTGTCACTTTTCGATACACATCCACAGTTAAACCAATTCTACTTTTAAAAAAACTTAAATCAATACCCGCATCAGATTGTGTAGTAGATTCCCATCTTAAATTTGGATTTCCCAAAGTATATGGAACGGTACTGCTATTTAAAGCCCCATTAAAAGGGTATGATAGTGTAATAGGTGAATACATGGTAGTTAAATAAGCAAAGTCAGAAACCCTATTGTTACCAACCAAACCATGGCTCAATCTAATTTTTGCATCATTTATGAATGGTAATTTTTCCATAAATTTTTCTTGAGAAAATCTCCATGCCAAACTCCCAGAGGGAAAATAACTCCATTTATTATCTGGAGAAAATTTGGAAGAACCATCTGCTCTAAAAGATACAGAAGCCAAATACTTTCCATCATAACTATAATTAATTCTTCCTAAAGCTGATGCCAAAGCGTTTCTTGTTCTTGTTGAAATAACAGTCGAAGGAATGCCTTCATCTAAACCAGCTAAACCCAAACTTTCGTTAGGTAATTTAGCAGATGCAAACCCATAGTTGTATTTACTTACCCCTTGTGCTGTAAAACCTGCAACCGCATCAATGGTATTTTTATTGCCAATTTTTTTATTGTAGTTTAAAGTATTCTCATTTACATAACTATTAGTTGTTTGGTACATTACAGATCCATTCACACCATTCGCACGACCACTTACTGTATTTGGACTACCCCCTGGTGTATTGCTACCGTTGAAAGATTCATTTCTGTTAACATCATTGGTTACACCAATGGTTGATTTAAAAGTTAAATCTTTAGTTATTTTATAGTCAGCAGTAAAATTTGCAAAAATAGTATTAGAGAAACGATTTCTAACTTCGTAACGGATTCGCTCATAAGGGTTAAACCTTGAATCGTTTGGATCCCCTGCAAACAAAGCATCTTCAGATCCAACATTATAATTTTGAGTATTCGTAACTGGTCGATATCCCCAAACTTCAAACATTAAATTACTAGTTTGTGAACTAGAACTTTCTAATGAAGAAGGTATGGTACCATAAGATTTTAAAGCACTATAGTTTACATTTAAGGATAATTTTAATTTAGCATTTACTGTTTGATCTAATCTAAAACGTCCCTGATAGCGATCATATCCCGAAAATTTAATAATACCTTCTTGGTTTAAGGCAGAAAGTGACACATAATATTTTGTAGCCTCACTACCTCCACTCATTGATAAAGAATGATTAAGCATTGGGGCTGATTGTAAAACTGCATCCTGCCAATTCACGCCTAAAACTGCTTTGTAATAATCAATAGTAGTGCCATTTGATAAATATTGTGAATTGGTGTTAACGGGATCTAATTCAGATTGGTACCTAACAAATTCATAAGGTGATAAAACTTGTATTTTTTTGATGATATCTTGTTCTGCATAACTACTTGCAAAAGAGAATTTAGTTTTACCAGCAACCCCTTTTTTGGTTGTCACCATAATAACACCATTGGCAGCTCTAGCTCCATAAATAGCAGTTGCAGATGCATCTTTTAATACTTCTATAGATTCAATGTCAGCTGGGTTTACTGCATTGTTATTAGGGTTCTCAATGGGAATACCATCTACTACCCATAATGGAGAGTTATCTTGAGTGATAGAGTTATTACCTCTAATTACAATATTATTTGTGGAACCAGGTTGACCATCTGATGAAGTAACTGACACTCCGGCTACCCTTCCACCTAAGGCTTCTTCAAAAGACCTTACTGGTGCTTTTTGTAAATCTGATATATCCACTTTAGAAACAGCTCCAGTTAAATCTCTTTTCCTTTGTGTACCATATCCAACAACCACCACTTCATCTAATTCAGAAACACTTGGAACCAACTTCACCGTTAAATTTTCTTGATTTGTTACTATGATTTCTGAAGTTGTATAACCTAATGAGGCAAAAACTAATGTTTTTGTGTTTAATTTTTCACTCATATCAATAGTAAACTGACCTGTAGCATTGGTAATTGTTGCAGCTTTACCTCCCTTAAGTTTTACCGAAACACCTTGTAATGGTAAATTATCTGCAGTTGTAACAGTACCTGAAACTTTCTTTGTCTGTGCATTCACAGCAAAAGCAAGTAAGGTAAATACAATTACATGTATTAGCTTTTTCTTAAACATAGCAATCGATTGAAAATTAAAATTTTTAACTCCCACAATTTGAGCCATAAAAGCTAGTAATTAGAATATTAAGTATAATTTTTTTACGATATCGTTTTCGTGTAATTTTCGTAAATAGTTCAATAATTTTCTTTAATTTTTCGAAAATTTACAAAATGTCTAAGGTAAACCTCAAGGATTTAGCCAAAGCGTTAAACATATCAGTTTCAACAGTCTCAAAAGCTTTAAGAGATAGTTATGAAATTGGTGATGAAACAAAGAAAAAAGTAATAGCTAAAGCCCAAAGTATGGGGTATAGCCCCAATCCTTATGCTGGTTTTTTGAGAAATCAAAAAAGTAAGACCATTGCTATGGTTTTACCTGAACTTACCAATAATTACTTTATCCAAGCCATTAGTGGTGCTGAAGCCATTGCACATGAAAATGGTTATCATATTCTTATATATGCGACCAATGATGATAAGGAAAAAGAATCTGGAATATTAAACCATTTATTAAATGGTCGTGTAGATGGCGTATTAATGTCTGTTTCTAGTAATACTTCCCAATATGAACATATCAATGAATTAATACAGGCTGGTATCCCAATTGTATTTTTTGATAGAATTTGTCATGAAATTGAAACCGCTAAAATTACGACTAATGATTTTGCCAGTGGATTTTTAGCAACCGAACATTTAATTCAATCAGGGTGTAAAAAAATTGCTTATTTGTCTATTTCAGAACATTTATCAATTGATCATAAAAGAAAACAAGGGTATTTGGAAGCAATGAATAAACATGATTTTACAATTGATGAACAACTTATCGTTCAATGTAGTACTGATGAAAAATCTAATACCCAAAAAATTAAGAAAATACTAACCAGTAAAAATAAACCTGATGGAATATTTGCATCCGTTGAAAGATTAGCACTCACTACCTATCAAGTTTGCAAGCGTAATAATATATCCATTCCTAATGATTTGAAAGTGATCTCCTTTTCAAATTTAAGAACAGCCGATTTACTAAATCCATCACTTACCACCATTACACAGCCAGCATTTGAAATAGGTAAAGAAGCAGCCACCATACTTTTTAAACATCTTGCAAAAAGAAAAAGTATCATCCCTAACGAAAATATTGTAATCAATTCGGAGTTGTCAATTAGAGGCTCAACTAATCCTACGATAAAATAAAAAAAGCAAAGTATACAATTTTTATTTAACCATTATAATCATAGTTGACCATCATTCCCCAACTTTCGCTTTGCCTAAGTTCACTTGCATCTGCATTCATATTAATGGATTGTATTCTTGCTCCGTTACTTAAATGAAATTTTTCGACAGGCCCTATCCATTTTTCCAAATAACTCCTCACTTCTCCTTCACTTGGCATATCTGTAAAATGTTTGCTTAACATAGGGATTGGGCTGAGTGTATAAAACCTTTCCACTCCTTTTTCTTTTAATTTAGTAAGTAAAGCCTTAATAACCAATGATCCGATGCCTTTTGATGTACAATTAGGTAATTTAAAAATGGAATACAATACGGCATTGGTAATATCAAATTTTGAATTGGATTGGTCATCCGCTAATATTTCCTCCATATTTTTTGGTAACTTATTACCTATGCGAATGCAAACAATAAATTGAGGAATGTCCTCCTCAAGTGCTACAGCTATAGTCCTATTCACACTTATTCTTTTAACAATGTTTACATGGGGATGCACAGGATCATGACAAACTAAATCAAGCCAATTAGGATTGAAATGGTTGTCTCCAAAAAATGAAATAGTCATTGAGTAAGCGTTACAAGGTAAAATAGAAACACAAAATTGCTCTCTTTTTTCGAACCATTTTAGTAAACGAATAACTAAATTTACGATATCGATGTTACTACAATTTTCGAACACGAAAACGATATCGTAATATAAATAGACCCTCGAAAGCACTTTTTTAAGTATTATTTTGTCTATTTGTATACGTATAAAATGAAAAAAAATAATAAAAAAAAATTACTTTTTTGCTTGATATTATTATCAAGTTTGAGTATTGCAAACGCACAAGGTGTTAGCATTAATACCACTACTAATAATGGTATTCAAGTTCCTTCCAATTTTGTAGGATTCTCTTTTGACCCTGCTTATTATGGTCAATATTTTAGCAACAGTTATAATTCAAATGATAGTCGAAATATTACCAAACAATTATTTAATAATTTTTATCCTTACCAAAAACCAGATGTTCGTTTTTTAGGGAATAATGGTATGTTTTGGAAAAATGGTTCTTACACTACTCCAAATACTTGGAACTATGCCAGTAATTATACATGTACCAGTTGTCCTACTTCTGCTATAAGTATTTCTTCCTCAAATAATATTACCTCAAGTGATATAGATAATTATAAAGGGTTTATTGATTTACTTAACTATAAACCAACTACCCTATTTGGAATTAGTTTAGCTTTTTTAGATCCCAACAGAGCCTCCGATTTTTCAGCTTATATAAAAACTAAGTTTATAGGCTTTGATTATTTATTTGAAATAGGAAATGAGCCTGACGCTTACGTATCCAATTCAAGAAGGACCTCCTCGTACAATGCAACTGAGTATACCAACGAATTCAAACTTATTAGAGATGCAGTTATTGCAAATGGAAATATTGCAGGCCCAACCTATGCAAAAACAAATAATACGAGTGCTTCATCTTGGTCTCCACAGATTGGCACCTATATTGATAATGTTGGAAGTAGTTTAAAATTGGTGACCATGCATGACTATCCTTTAGGACTAGATCCCAATGACCCAACTAAACTAAACAACTACTTATCAAAGTATTTATCTAATAGCTATACCAACGACGCTGTTGCTAATATTAGTAGTGGATTAGCCCCATCCATTAACACGAGTAAATCAAAAAATGTCCCCTTCCGATTAGCCGAAGCGAACAGTATAGCAGGAGGTGGAACCTTAAATGCAAGTGATGCTTTTGGATCTGCCTTATGGGCAATGGATTATATGTTTGAATTAGCAAAAGCAGGATCTATCGGAATTAATTTTATGACCGCAGGTGGAAGTACCACTTACTATTCACCATTTACTTATTCAAGCAGTTTTGTAGCGAGTGGTGAAAAGGTAAGAGTCAACCCCATTTATTATGGAATGTTATTTTTTGCCAACGCCACACAGAATAGTGCAAAAATAATGGACATCAGCAGTCAATCAAATATTAGTGAAGGTACAAACAATTTTAAAGTATGGGCTACCAAGGATGCCAATAATACATTGCGTGTTTTAGTGATAAACCGGGGTACTAGTTTAACCGATGTAAGTAGTAAAACAATTACAATAACATTGCCTGGAGCCAAAATGCCAGGTAAAAAATATGATTTATTAGCAACGGGCGGTTCCGTTACAGGCGCTATTGGCAAAACAGTAGTATCAGGCGCAAGCTTCACCATTGCAGGACAATCCGTGAGTCCAATGGATGGTACTTTGACAGGCACTGCTACCAATACCACTATTAATCCAGTGAGCGAAACCTATACCATTACCCTACCTGCAGCATCTGCTTCTATTTTAGAAATTCCACAAAATGATTGTAGTGGTTTAACACCTGCAACACCCACTATTATCAATGCGAGTTTTACCTATTGCCAAAATGCAACCATTACAGGAAGCATTTCCGCGACGGCAACAAATGGAAATATTTTACAATGGTACACCGTTGCAACTGGAGGTACTGCTACAACCACCATACCTAGCATTTCAACAACCAATAGCGGCATTGTAAATTATTATGTGGCTCAAAAAGAATCATTACTAGGGTGCGAGAGTAACAGAGCGGTTGTTACTGTTACAATAAATCCATTACCAACGCTTACTGCAATTACCGGAACGCTTTCGGCAACTGTAAGCAACACTTCAGTATTATCCAATTCAACTTCAGGTGGATCATGGACTAGCGCGGATAATACCATTGCAACTATAAATACCGCTGGTGTTGTAAATGCTTTAAAAGCAGGCACCACAACAATTACTTATACATATACCAATAGTAATAACTGTTCAAGTGCAGTGACTGCATTATTTACGGTAACTGCTATATCTACCATTACTGCTCCAATCCTTTCAGCTGCAACTGCAACCACTTTTTGCGAAGGTCAAAATGTAGTGTTAAGTTCCAATGATGCAAGTAATATACAGTGGTATAAAAACGGAACAGCTATAACAAATGCTTCAAGCCAAACGTACACAGCAACTAGTTCTGGGACCTTTAAAGTCATCAAAACAAGTGGTACTAATACCGCAACAAGCAATGAGATAATGGTAACCGTAAATGCAATTCCTGCAGTACCCACTATTTCAAGAGATAACAATAATAATTTAGTCTCCAATTTTGCAGGAACAAATAGTTGGTATAAGGATGCGACACTTATTCCAAATGAAAATAATAGCACTTACAAGCCAACATCAAATGGACTTTACACCATAAAAGCCAACTTGAATGGTTGTGAAAGTAATAGTAGTGTACCCTACTACTTTGTAGTTACGGATATAATTCATATAAGTGCTAATGAATATATAAATATTGGCCCCAATCCATTTAAAAGTAACTTAAGTATCAACTATTATGTCAAATCCAACATAACATTTAATGCTAAAGTTTTTGAAATTACAACAGGGGCACTTGTATATCAAAATAATGGATTAACTACCAATACAGTAATAAACTTAAGTAATTTATCCTCAGGTAGTTATTTATTAGAACTCGTCTCTAATGATCTAAAAAAACGTTACAGTTTTAAGTTGATAAAACTATAAATGATTAAACAGTAATCAAAGCTTGTTATAAAAGCAATTCGTTTTTCTAAAATTTTACGAAACTATACGAAATCGTTGTAGTAAATATATGTCGCAAAACAATTTGCAAACGTTCTCGCATACTTTAATTTGTAGCAAATTTACGATTGCTAATTAAATATAATCTCGAGAGATTGTTTTTTATCAAATAATGATTGCTTATGAAAAAGAATACCACTTCTTTACAATTTATTGCTGTGTTTACTAAAACAGTTTTATTTACTTTTTTATTTTCTATACTTTTTGTTGGATCTAGTTGGGGACAAACCACTGTTACCTATTCTACTGCTGGCACTTACAACTGGACGGTACCAACTGGGGTTACCTCTATTCAAGTAGAAGCTTGGGGTGGTGGTGGTGG
>CANCEU010000041.1 GCA_947375185.1 Chitinophagaceae bacterium | reverse complement strand
TGTAGCGAGACCGGGATTTGAACCCGGGACCTCAGGGTTATGAATCCTGTGCTCTAACCAACTGAGCTACCTCGCCGAATACCTATTGGTTATACCCTTTAAAGGGTGGCAAAACTACTTAATTTTTTTGAAATTATGGGTTCACTTTTAGACTAAAAACGGACTGTCCTTCAAAAAATCCTTCAAATACATCTCCTTTTGCCGTTGGGCCAACTCCAGCGGGGGTTCCAGTATATATTAAATCGCCTGGGTGAACGGTAAAATAGGTTGTAATGGCCGCTAAAATCTTATCTAATGGATAAATCATCAAACTTGAATCCCCTGTTTGAACAGTTGCTCCATTTTTTGCCAATGTATAATGAATAGGGCCAGACAAAATTTGGGGTGTTAACGTATGCCATGTTCCTAATACGGCTGCGTTATCAAATGCTTTTGCTTTTTCCCATGGCAATCCTTTTTCTTTTAATGCATTTTGCACATCACGCGCAGTAAAATCTATCCCTACCGAAATGGCATCACAATATTCAATTACAGGAATTCCTTCAGGATATAATTCAGATAAATTTGTTCCTTTCTTACTTACGCGTAAAACTAACTCCCCTTCAAAATGTAAATCATTTGTAAAATTGGGTATAGAAAAATTTTCACCAGCAGGTAATAAAGCCGAATTTGGCTTCATGAAAATGATTGCAGAAGTAGGTACTTCATTGCCTAACTCTTGCGCATGTGCTACATAATTTCTACCAATACAAAATATGCTCATAATAAATATTTTAAATTTTAACGGAGATTAATCCTACTCTACTTTAATATCTAATCCATTTGCAATTGTCATAGTGCGCGCCAAACCTATTGCGGCAAAAGACTCCAGCACTTCAACACATTTTTGAATTTTGAAATCAATTAATTTTCGCTCATCCTGCGCCCATTTGCCCAATACAAAATCTATTTGTTGACCCTTTGCAAAATTATTTCCAATGCCAAAACGTAATTTTGGATATGCATCGGTTCCTAATGTTAATTGAATATCTTTTAATCCATTGTGTCCGGCATCGGATCCCGATGCACGTAATCGTAATTTAGAAATTGGCAATGCCAAGTCATCTACAATGGTCAATGTGTTTTCCAATGCTACTTTTTCTTTATCCATCCAATACTTAAACGCCTTGCCACTTAGGTTCATAAATGTAGTTGGTTTCACACATACAAATGTCTTGCCTTTCCACTTTACTTCCGACACTTCGGCTAGTCGGTCTAATTTGAAAAAGCCTCCATGCTTTATTACAAATGCATCCAATACATCAAACCCAATGTTGTGCCTGGTGTGTGCATATTCAGCACCTACATTTCCTAACCCTACTAATAAAAATTTAGACATAACATTATTCCGTTCAGGTTATAAAAATAAGCAAAAAAAATCCCCCCGAGTTATCGGAGGGATTTGATATTCAAATAATATTAAATTATTTTTTAGCTTTTGCTGCTTCAGACTCTTCTTGTTTTAACTGACGAGTCATAACAATTGAAGCAACTGGGATACGTGGAGGGTTCAATACTTCAATGTTTGGAACATTAATGTCTTGTACACGAATATTACCATTCAATTCTAAGTTAGTAATATCTAATTCGATATTTTCTCTTAAATCTTTAGGTAAAGCTTTTACTTTAACTGCTTTGATTTTAACGATCAATTTACCACCGGCTTTAACACCTGCAGCAGATCCTGTTAATTTTAATGGTAAAGTAGCGATTACTTTTTTGTTGTCTACTAATTCTAATAAGTCAACGTGTAATAAAGCATCAGATACTTTATGGAACTGTAAATCTTTCAAGATACACTTGTAAGTTTTACCGTCTACTGTAACTTCTGCTAATTGGAATTCACTTGTGTACACCAATGGCTTAAAAGCCTTTGCAGAAGCATAGAAATTAACTTCTGTAGCACCCCCGTAAATTACACCTAGCACATTGTCCTGAGAGCGTAGTTGGCGGGCGACTTTTTTGCCAGCTTCGGTCCTCAAGTGGCCTTCGATTGTAACTGTTTTCATACGAAAATTTTGTTTTTAATTTAATCTGTGTTTTGCTTTCACAAAACACGCCCATTATTCTTTCTCAATAATGGAGCGCGAAGATATGCAATAAAAAAGTAGCAACCAAAGTTGCTACTTAGATTTATATAACTAATTGATTATTAGCGCCTTTCCTTTAATTGAGAATGCACAAATAAGCTTGTAATACTCTTGTTTTCATAAGCGTTTCTAATAGCAATTGCGAATAAATCAGCTACGGTCACCACTTTGATTTTTGGAGAGCTATGTTTTAAAGGAATGGTATCGCAAACCACTAACTCTTCTAAAATCGAGTTTTCGATATTTTCATATGCCTTACCACTTAATACAGGATGTGTAATTAATGCACGAACTGTTCTTGCTCCCTTTTCTTTTAATAAAGCAGCAGCTTTAACCAAAGTGCCACCAGTATCGCAAATGTCATCTACCAATACAATGTCCTTTCCAGCTACATCTCCGATAACAACCATGCTGGCAATTTCATTGGCGCGCTTACGATGTTTATCACAAATAACCATCTCAGCATTGAAATAATTAGCCACTTCACGTACACGATTCGTACTTCCTACATCAGGAGCTGCAAAGCAAAGATTCTCTAATTTTAAAGATTCGATGTATGGAATAAATATTGCAGAGCTGTCCAAATGATCCACAGGCACATCAAAGAAGCCTTGTATTTGAGCAGCATGTAAATCCATGGTAATAACCCTATTGGCACCAGCTGCTTCTAATAAAGTAGCTATTAATTTTGCGCCAATAGCCACCCTTGGTTTGTCCTTTCGATCTTGACGGGCAAAACCATAATAAGGAATAACAACGATGATTTTATACGCACTTGCACGCTTTGCTGCATCAATCATTAATAATAGTTCGAACAAATTGTCGGTAGGCGCATAAGTGCTTTGCACTAAAAAAACATAATCCCCGCGCACACTTTCTAAGAAAATGGGCTGAAACTCGCCGTCACTAAATTTTTGAATGTTTATTTTTCCGATTGGAGCGCCAAAACGTTGCGCAATTTTCTCTGCCAGGGCCGTTGAGCCTGTTCCAGCAAATATTTTAACAGAAGGGTTCATGGGATGGTTGAATGTGGGCCAAAGTTATCATTCTGTAAAGCAAATTCTATATAATAAGGGCTGTACTTTTCAACAAGGCATTAACATAGGATAAAATTCTATTTTTTTTCTAGTATTTATACCCTTATGGCAGTAGCCAACTTGCACTAAATTGGCGCATTAATGACAAATTCAATAACCATAAAGGAATGGTCCCTTAATGACCAGCCCATTCAAAAATTGTATCATAAAGGTTCCAAATATTTAAGTGACGCTGAATTGATTGCCATCATTTTACAACATGGCACTGCACAACAAAACGCAGTGGATCTAGCAAGAAATTTATTAATAAATTGTAGTAATAATTTGCAAAAACTAGCCAAGTTAACGGTACATGATTTGCTAGCCATGAAAATTAAGGGCATTGGAAAAGTAAAAGCAATTAGAATAATCGCGGCCATTGAATTGGGGTCTCGGAGAATGTTTAACAAAACAATTGGACAGCAAATTTTGCAAAGTGGCGATGTAGTTTCCCATTTAAAATACACTTTGCAATTTGAGTCGCGTGAAATTTTTATGGCATTATTATTAAATCAAGCAAATAAAATTATTCACGAACAAATATTAAGCGAAGGCGGGATAACGGGGACTGTAGCCGATCCTAGGGTTTTATTCAAATTAGCACTTAGTCATGAAGCCACCGGGATTATCATATGCCATAATCATCCCAGTGGACAATTACATCCTAGTAGAATGGATGACTTGCTTACTGAAAAAGTAAAGAAGGGCGCTAGCTTATTGGACATCAAATTAATTGATCACATCATAGTGAGCACTGAAGGCTACTATAGTTATGCTGAACAGAGTAATAATTGGTAATTTAAGCTTGTGCAGTAGGTCCTCCAAAATTCAAAGGAATTTCCATTGGTGAAATATCACCAATTGCACCATTTGCTTCCTCAAACCTTTCAATATTTTCAACCAATGCTTTCATGAAACGCTTAGCATGCATTGGGGTCAAAATTACACGAGATTTTACCTTGCTTTTTGGGGTACCCGGCATTACATTTACAAAATCTATCACAAATTCGGCATTGCTGTGGGTAATGATGGCCAAATTAGCATAAGATCCTTCGGCAATTTCTTCACTAATTTCAATATTTAAAGGCTGATTAGGGTTCTGTTCCATATGTTTAATTGTGGGACAAAGATACAGGGGATGAAATGTTTAAAAAAAAATTATACCACTGCATTTCAATGAACTAAATTTGCGTCATGTTAGTATTAGATGGAAAATTAGCCTCCGCAGCAGTAAAAGCAAGCCTTTTACAACAAACTCAAGCATTAAAAGCAGCTGGAAAAAGAACACCTCATTTAGCAGCTATTTTAGTGGGTAACAATGGCGCAAGTGAAACTTATGTAGCAAGTAAAGTAAAAAACTGTGAAGAAACGGGTTTTGAAAGTTCTTTAATTCGTTTTGCAGATGATGTAAGTGAAGCTGAACTACTTGCAAAAATTAACGAGTTAAATACAGACAAATCAGTTGACGGCATTTTAGTGCAATTGCCTTTGCCAAAACATATTGATGACGAAAAAATTATTGAAGCCATTCATCCTGATAAAGATGTTGATGGTTTTCATCCTACCAACATTGGAAGAATGGTACAAGGGCTTGACACTTTTATTCCTGCTACTCCTTATGGTGTTTTATTAATGTTGGAGCATTTTAATATTGAAACAAAGGGCAAGCATGCAGTAGTAGTTGGACGAAGCAATATTGTAGGAAGACCAATGAGCATTTTGTTAAGCAGTGAAAGACCTCAAGGTAATGCACATGTTACACTTTGCCACAGACATACTCCTAAAGAAGAATTAATTAGCATCACTCAACAAGCGGATATTTTAGTTGTTGCTGTTGGTATTCCAGAATTTATAACTGCAGATATGATTAAGCCAGGTGCCGTGATTATTGACGTTGGTATCACACGTGTCCAAGATGCTACTGCAAAAAAAGGTTTCCGAATTAAAGGCGATGTGCATTATGAACAAGCAATTACTAAAGCATCGGCTGTAACTCCCGTTCCCGGTGGTGTTGGGCTAATGACCATTGCTGGTTTATTAATGAATACAATGAAAGCATACGAAGGTAAATTTTATCATAATTAAGTATGAGCAATAGTATACCACAACAATATCCAGTAATGGAAATGTTTTATTCTTTGCAAGGCGAAGGATATCATCAAGGCAAGGCTGCTTATTTTATTCGCTTGGCTGGTTGTGATGTGGGTTGCGTTTGGTGTGACGTTAAAGATAGTTGGGATGCAAGTAAACATCCAGTTTTATCAATTGAAGAAATCGTGAAAAGTGCTTTGGCGCACCCTGGCCGATTAGCTATTATTACCGGCGGTGAACCGTTATTGCACAATTTAGATCCACTTACCGCTGCATTAAAAGCGGCTGGTTTTCAAACTAATATTGAAACTTCGGGCTCAAGCCCAATGTCGGGCACTTGGGATTGGATTTGTTTATCTCCTAAAAAATTCAAAGCGCCATTGCCTGAAAATTTACCACTTGCTTCAGAATTAAAAGTAGTAATATTTAATAATTCAGATTTTGATTGGGCAGAAAAACATGCCGCTCTTTCAAATTCAAGTTGCAAATTATATTTACAACCCGAGTGGGATAAATCAGCGCAAATTACTCCACAAGTAATTGAATATATAAAAGCGAACCCTCAATGGGAATTGAGTGCACAGCTACATAAGTATATTCAAGTTCCATAATTAGCATTTTACAAGACAATTAATTATATGGCATTTAGGCGTCAAATAGTTTTATTAAGCGCATGTATTTTTTGCTGCAATATATTTTATGTTGCAAATGCACAAAATAATGCGGCTGCGCAAAAGTTATACGACAAAGCAATTAACGCATTTGATAATAAATCGTACAATGATGGCATCAATTTGTTAAATGCAAGTATAAGAAAGGATAGTAATTTTGTGGACAGCTATATTTCTTTATTTCAGGCCTACCTCGATTTAAAACAAAAAAAGAATGCAATTGACGCTTTCGAAAAAGCTATTCCCAAAGACAGTTTAAGTTGTTTGCCCTATTTTGTTAAGTACGCAAATGCTTATGCTAGTATAGGTGATTATAAAAAAGCAGGCATTATTTTAAATTCAATTGCACCTAATCTTCCCTCCTATTTAAGGCCGAGCTTTAATCAACTTAATGATGTATGTGCCTATGCAGCTGAGCATCCTACAGACGCTTCAATAAAAGTAATAAATGCAGGGGATAATATTAATTCGACAGACGCAGAATATTTTCCGACAGTAACTGTGCAGGATAGTTTACTACTATTTATGAGAAGAAATGGCATAAGTAGAGAAGATTTTTACTTCAGTGCCATTACAACTTCTGGACTCACAAAAGCACAACCATTATCGGACAGTTTAAATATTACGGATAAAAAAGGCGCGCCAAGTCTTTCTTCCGATTTGCAAACACTTTACTTTTCTGCAGAATATCCCGGTGCAGGATTTGGACGCTATGATATTTATAGTGTCACAAAAACGGTTACCGGTTGGGCAAGCCCTATTAACCTAGGACCCAATATCAATACGGATTGGTGGGAAAGCGCACCGAGTATTTCCCCTGATGGATCTTCCTTATATTTTTGTAGCAATAAGCCAGGGGGCTATGGCGGCATAGATCTTTATGTTGCCTATAAAAATAAAAAAGGAGGTTGGGGAAGGGCGATTAATTTAGGTCCTAATATTAACACTGCAGGAGATGAGCAAACTCCATTTATTCACGCAGACAATAACTCACTTTATTTTGCATCCAATGGCTGGCCTGGCTATGGCGGCTCCGACCTATTTGTTGCTCATAAAAAATTGGATGGAAGTTGGTCAAAACCAATCAATTTAGGTGCACCAATTAACACCAATGATAATGAAGTAAGTGTTGCCATTTCAAGCAATGGAATTGATGGATATATTGCTAGTGATCGACCTGATAGCAGAGGCAATTTAGACATTTATAAAATTAATTTACCTGTATCTGTTCGTGCTAATAAAACTTATTATTTTAACGGATTAATTAGAGATGCCATTTCGTTGAACCCACTAAGTGGTTCGGTAAAACTTGCAGACAATAGTGATACCAATAAATTTATGTTGGTCAATGTAGACAATACTGGAAAGTTTGTGTTGGCATTGCCTTATTTTGATAGTTTAGGCATGCAAATAAACAGTCCAAATCACGAATATGCAAGCTTACTTTTAAATAAAGAAAAGCTAGCTGAATTTAATGGCAAAACATTTGAATTTGATTTAAACCCAATACAAAAGCAGTTTTCAAAAAATTTCAACAATGTATTTTTTGAAGTGAATGCTGCTACATTATTGAGCAAATCGAACGTAGAATTAAACGCATTGGTTACTTATTTGCAAAGCACCCCTGGCGTGTCTATTTTAATTGAAGGGCATACTGATAACACAGGAACCGCAGCTTCTAATTTAATATTGTCAGCAAAACGTGCTGAAGCCATTGCGCAATTCTTAATAAATAAAGGAATTGATAAAAATAAAATTGCAACCAAAGGATTAGGAGACACTAAGCCTATTGCAGACAATAGCACAGAGCAAGGAAGGGCGCAAAATCGCCGTACTAGCTTTACAATTACATTGCCACAATAGCAATTCAAATTTCCGTATTTGTACTTATTAATAGCATGCATTATTATGCGATGTTTAGGGAATGAATAATTTAAGTCAGCATGAATTGCTCTATTCTATTGCATTTAGTATGTATTCGGGGTATAGTGATTTACAAAAAAGAAACCAATTACAATTTTATGGCAGCGCATGCAATGTTTATAAATTCAGAAATCAAAATTTAGCCGAATGGCCTTTGAGGGAAGCGGAATTGGAATTAAAATTCATTGACAAAAATTCAATTCAATGTTTCTCTATACTAGATAAATTTTATCCTAACCGATTGTTAAATAGTTCCGATCCTCCCAATTTATTGTATGTAAAAGGGTCCGACAATTTCAATCTTCCCCAGTTAATTAGTATTGTAGGAACCAGACAACATACGCATCAAGTTAAAAAAGTAGTAGACGAGTTATTAGAAGGTTTAAATCACTTACACATTGGCGTAATAAGCGGACTAGCATTAGGCGTAGATGGCATTGCGCACGAAGCTGCACTTGAAAATAATTTACCCACATGGGGCGTTTTAGCGCATGGGCTTGACACTATCTATCCCAATCAACATCGAAAACTTGCAATAAATATGTTAGACAATAATGGAGGATTAATTACGGAATGTAGGATTAACACCCCTACGATGACATTTCAATTTCCCAAGCGAAATAGAATTGTTGCTGGCATGAGTGATGCAACCATTGTTATTGAAAGCGAAGTAAAAGGTGGAAGCATGATTACAGCTAATTTAGCAAGAGGATATGACAGAGAAGTATTTGCAGTGCCTGGAAAACTTCATGATACAAAAAGTAAAGGTTGTTTATGGTTGATTAAAAATAATATCGCCACTATGTATCACGACGCCATTCAATTATTGGAAAATATGAACTGGCCATTAAAAGAAACTAAAAACGAAATACTATTCGACACAAAACTTACAACACTTGACACTACTGCACTTTCGATTTACTTATTAATACAATCACAAGGACCCATTCATAAGGATGCAATTCTTTCACAATTGTCTATTTCCAATGGCATTTTAGCTGGGCATTTATTAGTAATGGAATTAAATGGCTTAATACATTTACAAGCTGGGAACCAGTATGCTTGCACCTAAACAACTGATATTCAAGACTTTTAAAAAAGTATTTTGCCTAAATGCGGCAAAAAGCTACCTTTGCCTATGGCAACAAGAAATTCTAACAACTCCCGCATTTTTGGTCAAGGCTTAACTTTCGATGACGTATTGTTAATGCCGGCTTATTCTGAGATGCTTCCATCTGAAGTTAAAATCTACAGTCAACTTACCAAAACCATTCAATTAAATGTTCCCATTCTGTCCGCAGCAATGGATACTGTTACTGAAGCAAGTCTTGCGATTGCACTAGCGCGCGAAGGCGGTATTGGCATTTTGCATAAGAACATGAGTATTGAACGCCAAGCAGAACAAGTACGCAAAGTAAAGCGTAGTGAAAGTGGAATGATTGTTGATCCCATTACTTTGGAAGTTAACGCAACAATTGGTGATGCATTAATTTTAATGAAAGAAAATAAAATTGGCGGTATTCCAATAGTTGATAAAGGAAATAAATTGGTGGGTATCTTAACCAATCGTGACTTACGTTTTGAGACAGATAGAATAAGAAAAGTAAGTGAAGTGATGACTAAAGAAAATTTAATCATTGCGCCAGAAGGCACCGATTTAAGAAAAGCTGAAAAGATTTTAAGACAATATAAGATTGAAAAATTACCAGTAGTTAGTAAGCAAGGAAAATTAATTGGCTTAATTACCTATCGTGATATTTTACAATTAAGTGCTTTCCCAAATGCAGTTAAAGATAAAATTGGTCGATTGTTAGTGGGTGCTGCTTTAGGAATAACAAAAGATTTATTAGATCGCGCTGCTGCATTAAATGCGGTAGGCGTTGATATTGTTTCATTAGATAGTGCGCACGGGCATAGCAAAGGGGTGATTGAAGCATTAAAGACTTTAAAAAAGAATTTTAAAAATTTACCAGTCATTGCAGGCAATGTTGCGACTGCGCAAGGTGCATTGGCTTTGGCAAATGCAGGCGCCGATGCAGTGAAAGTAGGAATTGGACCTGGTTCTATTTGTACAACACGTATTGTTGCGGGTGCAGGTGTCCCTCAGTTAACTGCTATCATGGAAGCAACCAAAGCATTAAAAGGAAAAAATATTCCAGTTATTGCAGATGGCGGTATACGTTACACTGGCGATATGGTAAAAGCTTTAGCAGCTGGTGCCAACTGTGTGATGATGGGTAGTATTTTTGCAGGAACAGAAGAGAGTCCAGGAGAAACAATTATATACGAAGGTCGTAAATTTAAAGGCTATCGTGGCATGGGAAGTATCGGTGCAATGGGTCAAGGAAGTGGGGACAGATATTTCCAAGAAGGAACTGACAGTAAAAAGTTTGTGCCCGAAGGAATTGAAGGACGTGTTGCTTACAAAGGAAATTTAAGTGAAATTATTTATCAATTTGTTGGCGGGCTAAAAGCAGGTATGGGTTATTGTGGTGCTAAAACTGTGAAGGATTTACAAAATGCAACTTTTGTTCAAATCACCAACGCAGGCATGAAAGAAAGTCACGCACATGATATTGATATTACAAAAGAGGCTCCTAACTATAGCCGCAAATAAGATTCGATGAAAAAAAATTGGAGTAGCATATTGGGAAATATTTTTTCCAAAAAAATGATACTCATTATATTATGCTCATTAAGCTTCACAATGAGCAACACCATTAAAGCGCAGGATAGTACACAAAATACTAAACTGCGTTTTAGTTTAATTACCTGTGACGCAGGCGAAGATTTATATAGTATTTGGGGGCATACTGCAATAAGAGTTATTGATAGTGTGAATCATACCGATTTTGTATTTAACTACGGAAGCTTTGATTTTAATACACCTAATTTTCTCGCAAAATTCATGAGAGGAGATTTAAGGTACTTTATTAGTGCAGATACTTATTCCAACTTTTTATACGAATATCAATACTATGGAAGAGATGTGCATGAGCAAGTATTAAAATTAACCGAGGGTGAAAAATACAAATGGTATCAGGCGCTACAATTAAATATGGTGCCAGGCAACCGATTTTATTTATACAACTTTATAACGGACAATTGCACCACCCGTATTAAGGATGGCATTTTTAAACATGCTCCTTTAAATAATTACAGTATTGGTATTAATTCATTTAGAGAAGAAGTAGTAAGCGCTCCCTACAAAAATGGATTAGGATGGATTGGTTTAGGGATTGACATATTATTAGGAGCAGTGGCTGACAAATCACCTAACCTAAATCAAGAGGCATTTTTGCCTGCTTTGTTATATAAGAAAATGGCCTTGAATCCTCATTTGGTTACAACAACGAATCATATTAAATACAATGCCAAGCCAATTGAAAAAGGGGTTACGCCAATTACAATATTAATCATCTTTTTACTCGTTTATATTTTCGTTGCCCACTGGAATGCTTTATTAACTCAAAAACTTGCGCGCATTATTGATATTAGCCTATTATTTATTTTAGGTATTGGAGGCGCATTGGTATTTTACATGAGTCAGTTTTCATTACACACCGCTTGTCACGAAAACTATAATTTAATATGGTTACACCCATTATACTTATTAGCAATTCCAGTATATTTTATTTCTAAAAAATGGACAGGCTATTTAGGAAGGTTGTTCTTTATAACGACTGCACTATTTATGTTTGCAAGTCATTGGATACCACAGCATACGTCAAAGTCTGTCATTGCAGTGATGGTAATTACGTTATACTTGCAAATAAGATTAATCAAAAGAGGCGCACAAAGTAAATTTGAATAGCAATTAAGTATACATTGAAAAATTATAGTTAGGCTAAAATTAAAGAAGATGCTACACTACTACGATTACGGAGAGGATCAATTGGCCTATTTTGATGAAGGTAAAGTTGCAAACAAAGCACAAACAACGCTTTTATTAATTCATGGATTTGGGGAAGATCATTGTATTTGGAGCAATCAAATTGAATTTCTGTCTAAATATTATCGAGTAATTGCCCCCAATTTACCCGGAGTTCATTGTAAACCATTGACAATACATCATTCACATGCACCTAGTATTCGAAATTATGTCGAAGTGATGCATGAACTCATGCATAGTTTGCATATCGAAAAATATTATGTGCTAGGACATAGCATGGGTGGATATATAGGATTGGCTTTTGCCGATTATTATGTGAATCATGTTATTGGATTGGGTTTAATTCACTCTACTACATTTGAGGATAGTATAGCTAAAAAAGAAAGTCGTTTAAAAGTAGCCGAATTCATTTTGGAACATGGAACTCGAAAATTTTTAGAAACGGCTACTCAAAATTTATTTGGGAATGCTTTTAAGCAAGCGCACCCCGATAAAATACAAGATGTCATGGATAGCGTTAGTGATATTAGCCCCGAAGCCATGGTTCAATTTGTGATGGCAATGCGCAATAGAAAATCACACCAACATATGCTTGTTCAAAATAGAATTCCAATTTGGATGATTGTTGGCGAGGAAGATATAGCCGTTCCTATTGAGGATTCTTTACAACAAGCACAACTTTTGCCTCCCAATGATGTTATTATATTAAGGCAGGTAGGGCACATGGGTATGTTGGAAGCAACAGAACAAGTAAACAATGCTTTACTTAACTTTATACAAACAGCTGAAAACAAATAAACAGAAAAAATAATTAATAAATAAGAAACGTCTAAAATAACAATATGTCAAAGATCATTTTAATTACAGGTGCAAGCTCGGGATTTGGAAAAGCCATTGCAGAAAAATTTGCAGCTGGTGGATGGAATTTAATATTAACGGCACGTAGAAAAGAAAAATTAGAAGCAGTAGCTGCTGATTTAGAAAAACGCTATGGCGTTAAAACACTTTGCTTGGCATTTGACGTTCAAAATAAACAAGATGTGTTTGATAATTTAAGCCACCTTCCAACTGAATGGCAGGCTATCAATTTATTAGTCAACAACGCAGGATTGGCATTAGGACGCGACTCCTTTTTTGATGCGAATTTAGAAGATTGGGAAACCATGATTGATACCAATGTAAAAGGATTATTATATACATCAAAAGCGGCCTTACCCTATTTAATTAAGCAACAAGGGCATATTATTAATATTGGAAGTACGGCAGGCAAGGAAGTTTATAAGGATGGAAATGTATACTGTGCTACTAAACATGCAGTTGATGCAATTACTAAAGCGCAAAGAATTGATTTATTGCCTTACAAAGTTAAAGTAACTGCAATTCATCCAGGAGCTGTTGAAACTGATTTTTCACTAGTACGATTTAAAGGTGATGCTGCTAAAGCGGCTGCTGTTTATGCAGGCTATACTCCATTAAAAGCAGAAGACATTGCAGACACTACTTGGTATGTAGCCAATGTACCTAAACATGTTTGTATTAATGATGTAGTGATGACTTGTGTTGCGCAAGGAAATTCAACTTTGATACACAAGGACTAATTTTAAAATAGAGCACTTTCATTTTCTAGATTATTAAAAGGATCTGCTGAATGGAAGTGCTTTTATATGTTCTACCCCTGCTTGAAAGTCTTTCCAAATTTCTTGTACTATATCAGCCGCGGGTTTTATGTTTGTAATTAGTGCGCTCACCTGCCCTATTTCTAATTCACCCTCCGTCACATCTCCTTCAAACATTCCTTTTTTAGCGCGGCCTCTTCCTAATAATTCCGCTAACGTTTCTTTTGTTGCCCCTTCTTTTTCTAAGGATAATATTTGATTGGCAAAATCATTTTTCAATAAACGAACAGGTGCCAATTGTTTTAACCCCAATTGTGTTGCTCCTTCTCCAGCATCTAAAACCGCTTGCTTAAAATTAATATGTGCACTTGCTTCGGTACTACAAACAAAACGTGAGCCAATTTGAACCGCCTCGGCTCCTAAGGCAAATGCAGCTAACATTTGAGCACCCGTTGCAATGCCTCCGGCAGCAATGACAGGTATTTTAACTGCTTTATTTACCAATGGAATTAATACCATGGTTGATGTTTCATCACGACCATTATGTCCTCCTGCTTCAAAACCTTCGGCTACTATTGCATCACATCCAGCAGCGGCTGCCTTTAACGCAAACGCCGCACTACTCACTACATGCACCACTGTAATGCCAGCTGCTTTTAAAATGGCAGTCCATGTTTTAGGATTGCCTGCACTTGTAAAAACAATAGGTACTTTTTCTTCAATAATAACATTGATATGCGCTAGTAAATCGGGATAAAGCATAGGCAAGTTAACAGCGAATGGCTTGTTAGTAGCTGCCTTGGTTTTTTGAATTTGGTCTTTTAATATGTTGGGATACATGCTTCCTGCACCAAGTATTCCAAGCCCTCCTGCATTGCTTACTGCACTTGCCAATTCCCAACCGCTAGCCCAAACCATACCTGCTTGAATAATGGGTAATTCAATTTGGAACAGTTGTGTAATTCGATTTTCAAATGACATAACAACAATTTAAGCAATGAAAAATATTCGAAAAAGCTACCCGAAATCTATTTCTGTATTGTCTCCAATATTTAAAGTACGACTCAATCCTTTCACAGCCGCATCACTTCCAATTAATGAATTATCCAAAACCACTTCATCGAGTGAGGTATAAGTTCCAATGATACTTTCTTTCACCACCGAACTTTTAATCACTGTATTATTTCCAATGGTAACATGAGGACCAATAATTGAATTTTCAATGACACAATTATCAGCAATACTTACTGGAGGAATAATAATACTATTTACATATAATTCAGGATTCACGGTTAATCCACCTGACTTTTTAAGTAATACTGCATTGGCTTCCAACAAAGATTCTTTCTTACCACAATCATACCAGTGCTTCACTTTAAAGGAATTAAAAACTACTCCTTTTTTTATCATACATTCCAATGCATCTGTTAAATTATACTCACCATGAGACTTGATATTTTCAGTCACTAATTGAGTGAAGCAATCAAATAAAATATTTGCCTCTTTAATTTTATATAATCCTACTAAGGCATTATTACTTTTAGGGATAGAAGGTTTTTCTACTGCATGTAACACTTTACCTTCTTCATCAATTTCCACCACACCAAATTGACGTGGATCATCTACTTTTTTAATACCCAACATACTTGTTGAACTAGCAATGACTTCTCTAATATCAAATTCACAAATGGTGTCACCCAATGCTATAAAAACTTCATCGTTTCCTACAATCTCCTTAGTCAATTGTATCGCATGGGCAGTTCCTTGTCGATCATTTTGATAGACGAAATGTGTTTTTAAATTTGGATATGTTTGCTCTACATAATCCTGAATTTTCTCCCCTAAATAACCAACTATAAATATGTATTCGTCAATCCCTACTTCCTTTAATTGATCCACAATAAAACTTAAAATGGTTTTACCAGCAATCGGGATTAACGCCTTTGGTTGTGTATATGTATGAGGTCGTAATTTTGTACCTGCACCAGCGACCGGAATAATAGCCTTCATTTTTATCCTTTTTGGGGAGGGTAAAAATAGCAAATAACTGTTAGTAATGGGTCAATTTTGAATGTTTTTGGGTCATTTTTAAAAGAAACAAGCCGTTTTTACTCATTTAAGGCCGATTCCGTTGTAAATGTGGATATTAGGTTCCTAGTTGTTGAAAGAAAGCTTTGCATAGCTTTTAGAATGGATTATTTTTGCCAAATATTCGGCAAATACATCACACATATCCCATAAAACATCCAATTATGCAAAGAGATACTTTAGTTTTTGACATTATCAATCAAGAATTACAACGCCAAAGACGTGGCATTGAGTTAATCGCTTCAGAAAACTTCACAAGCTTACAAGTTATGCAAGCAATGGGCGGAGTAATGACAAATAAATATGCCGAAGGTTATCCAGGTCGTAGATATTATGGAGGATGTGAAATTGTAGACAAAACAGAAACTTTAGCAATAGATCGTTTAAAAGAAGTATTTGGTTTGGAATATGCAAACGTACAACCACATAGTGGAGCACAAGCAAATGCTGCAGTAATGTTAGCAATATTACAACCAGGCGATGCCATCTTAGGATTGGATTTAAGCATGGGTGGTCACTTAACACACGGAAGTGCGGTTAACTTTTCAGGAAAAACTTATAAGCCATATTTTTATGGTGTTGTAAAAGAAACAGGTTTGATTGACTATGATATGTTAGAAAGTCAAGCAAGAACGCATAAACCAAAATTAATTATTTGTGGAGCAAGTGCTTATAGCCGTGATATTGATTATGCACGCATTCGTAAAGTAGCGGATGAAGTGGGTGCTTTTGTATTGGCTGATATTGCACACCCAGCAGGATTAATTGCAAAAGGATTATTAAGTTCTCCATTTAACCATTGCCATTTTGTAACTTCTACAACCCATAAAACTTTACGTGGACCTCGTGGTGGTGTGATTATGATGGCAAAAGATGGTGAAAATACTTTAGGCTTAAAAGATGTAAAAGGTAATTTAAGATTATGGTCCAATGTGATTGACATGGCGGTTTTTCCTGGCACACAAGGTGGTCCATTGGAGCATGTTATTGCAGCAAAGGCAATTGCATTTGGCGAAATACTTTCCGATGACTTTACGGTTTACGCTAAGCAAGTTCAAAAAAATGCACAAACTATGGCTGCTGCATTTGTAGCTAAAGGATATGAAATTATCAGTGGCGGTACGGACAATCATTTAATGTTAATTGACTTACGTAATAAAAATATTAGTGGTAAAAAAGCTGAACAAGTTTTAGGACATGCCGATATTACTGCGAATAAAAATATGGTGCCTTATGACGACAAGTCGGCGTTTGTAACTTCAGGTATCCGTTTTGGCGTGGCCGCTATTACTACGCGTGGCATGAACGAAGGTCATATTCCTTTTGTAGTAGACGCAATTGATAAGGCATTAATGAACGCGGATAACGAAACCATTTTAGCAGAAACTAGAAAGGACGTTAATAAGTTTATGGAGCAATTTGTATTGTATCCTGAACTAGGCGCTTAATTTATTTAAGGACTTATTATAGTTGATAGCCTCTCCACACGGAGGGGCTATTTTATTTCAAAATAAATTATCTTAACTTTATACTATGATACAAAGAATACAATCCATTTGGTTACTACTCGCAAGCGCAGCTGCATTTTCAGTTTTGCGTTTGCCATTTTATTATACTCCTACCCCTTTTGCATTGGAAATTAGAGGCAGTGATAATATGACCACTTTAATATCATTGGCATTTAGTGCCTGCCTTAGCTTTATTACCATCTTTTTATATGGCAATAGAATGTTGCAATTGAAAGTGGTGATTGTAAATTTTTTATTATCTATTTTAATTGGCTACTTTATCTACAAAATAGTGGCAGCAAATCCAGGCGGAGGTTTCACATTGCCTTCCGCTTCCTTATTCTTTATCCCCGTTTTGCAAATTCTAGCCATGGTTAAAATTTACAAGGACGAAAGATTGGTAAAGAGTGCGGATAGGTTGAGATAATTGAAACAATTACAAATAATGTGCTGCAAACGGATTATTTAATTGGCATAAAATCACTTGGCAACATAGTAGATACCTTTTCTGACCAAGCCCAGTAGCCGTCCGTTAATAATTCAAGGCCATTGTAAAAGTCGCCATTCGGGTAAATGAAAATGGGACTATTGGTTCTTAAACTAAGATCGGTTCTTACAAACTCGTTACCCCTGTAAACTGGAAGCGTTTTAGCATATTCATTAGGGATTTTCTTATTCAAATTCATTACTTGCAAGCCATTTTTAAAATAGAATGTTTTTGCATTAGACTCTACAGCAGTTGATACTAACATGTCTCTTGTAACGAGTGGATTGAGGGTTACTTTAGTTTCTTCAAATCCAATATTGTGTACTTTATTGTAATAATCTAAGCTGTCCTTATTTAAATTTTTATTACCCCCTTTCATCAATTCTTTTACTCTTGTAATTTCCTCAGTATTTACATTCATGACTGTTCTTACCTCAAAACCATCTTTAATAAAACTGTTATTATAAAGACTACGTATAAAATGTCTTAATGAACCAATATACACTTGCTTGCGTGCTTTATTCCACTCTGCTATTTGTTTTGGCTTATTTGACTTCATCTCTTCAAAAAAAGGATACCCTTTGAATGAGAAGGTATTATTATTGAAATCAATTTCGAACTTAGAGAGCAAATAAATAATTCTGTAGCCTAGTTCGGTATTTTCAAAAATTAGTTTTTCATTTGTAAACGCCCTTAATTTATTAGAATTAGCGCCAAATTTAAATTTCAACACTTCGGGATTTTTAAAGAGGCAATTTATTGCTAACACCGGACTTCCGACAAAATAAGATTTAAAACTATCCCCCCAACGTTCCCAACCATTGTCATCATAGGATTCCACCACCACTTCTTTTAATTGGTTCGCAGTAGGGTTCATCGAAATTGTAATTGGTTCATTTGATAAACCTATTTGAATAGCAATGATATTGTCCTCATAATTTAATGAGGTTGCTACTAATTCATACTTGCCTGGCTTTAAATGATCTAATTGAAAATCACCTTTTGCATTAGATATAGTACCATTAGTAGTGTGACTCAAAAATATGCTTATACCTTCTAAAGGCTTTTTAGTTTCACTATCAATAACACTGCCGCTCAGTTTTGACTGGGCAGATACATAAATAGAAAATAAAAGCAAAATTGAACTTAAAGTATATTTCATATCAGTTTGATAATTGAGCGTATTATTTCAATACTTTTTGAATAGACACCAACTTCCCTTTACTATCCATTCCTTCCAACACTAATCTAAAAGCATTCGTTACATCATTATTGTAAAATTCAACTCGTACTTTTTGATGTGTTTTATCCAAATTAATCCATGGATTCCAAAGCAATGTAGTGCGTAAGTCTTTTACATTTTCCTGTAATTTTTCGGCATAATTGGGGCTATAAAATTCCTTGTGCGCTATATAACCAACAATAGATTTATAATCCATACCGCTTGTGTTAATAGCTTTATTGTCATTAATAAGATCCCCTCCTCTTTTTTTATACATAACAATTGCAGCACCACCAGCAATCATTCCACCATTTGCATTACTCGCAATGATGCCACCACTTGGATTTAATCCACCCATAAAATTATTGGTGAATACTTTTACATAAGCCAAACTTTTTACATCAATATTATAAAGCTCAGATGTTTGTATAGGTGTTTCGTCTAAATAAAAGGATGGTGATCCTCCACGATATGTTAGGACGCCTAAAGATGCAGTACCTCCAATATTATTACCAACCTCTAATCCGGGAACCTTACCTGTTAAAAAATCAAAAATATCAATAGTATGGCTGGCATTTTGAAATGTACTCATATCAAAAGCAGCAGTTGCTTCCCCGGAGAATATGCCAAATGTATATTTCTTATCCAACTCTTTTATCCTTGCCTTTTGTTTTGAAAAAACAGTAACCTCTTTTAAAGAATTTTTTTTATTTAAAGAATCAAATTTATATTGCTCTCTTACAATTGCATGTAATTTACTCAGCCCAGCAGTATCAAATGTTGATTTTAAAAAATCAAGAACTACCTTGGTATCAGGCTTAAACAAATCACTCTCAATATTTAAATTTTTATTTGAAACCGTAGTAGAGCCATTTATTTTATAATAAATTTTAGTGGTATCATATAACATCGCATTAGCAATTGTAAATGCCCCATCTTCCATAATAGGCAGGGTAATCATATTATTACTTGAGTCCTTAGCAACAAAAATCAAATTAATAGTTTCGGACTTTTTAGGCTTCTTAGTTCGATAATCAGTGATTTTCCCATTTAAAGTTTGATATGCAGAATCCCTAGCATACTTTAATTCAGGCGAGGGGCTACTTAAAATTGTTTTCCAATTGTATCTACTCCAGCCATTGGTTAGCATCACTAAATCCAAATGATTATAAACACTATCAGCGTTAGAAGAAAAATAATAAGCAGGATTGTAAACATGTCCAGTTAATTCGCCATTAAGTAATAAATGGGATACTATATTGTTGTCATTAAATTGATTGGTATTCGCATCTGTTATCGCCAAGGAATAACTAGCATAGGTAGAATCCTTTAACTCAATCTCAAGAATATTTTTACCTCTTTTCAATGTATTTAATGTATCAATACTTAGTATAGTATTTAACTTATAATCTTCATTCTTTACAAATAGCTGCCTTTCGCACAAGGGTTGATTATTTTCATCAAACACCGTAAGCTTTAAAATACCAGTAAGCATTTTATTTAATGGAAGTGTACTAGTGATTGATTCCTTATCCGATAAATTTAA
>CANCEU010000040.1 GCA_947375185.1 Chitinophagaceae bacterium | reverse complement strand
TTTTTTGAATATTTCGTCGGTAATTTTTCTTAATTCCATTCATTTCCATATCTTTGCAACCCCAAAATAAGTATGTCAAAACAACCGCTGATTAAACAAGATGGAGTAATTATTGAAGCACTGAGCAATGCTATGTTCAGAGTTAAGCTTGAAAATGGTCACGAAATCTTAGCAACAATTTCTGGAAAGATGCGAATGCACTATATCAGAATTTTGCCTGGTGATAAAGTAGGTGTGGAGATGAGTCCATATGACTTAACGAGGGGCAGAATTATTTTTAGACATAAGTAAGATTTTCAGAAGTTGTACTTAAGTTTTAAATAAACAAAGCAGGATAAGAGAAATCGAATTGAAGAATAATATTTTAAAAACACAAAGATGAAAGTTAGAGCATCTATCAAAAAACGTAGTGCCGATTGTAAAATCGTGAAGCGTAAAGGCGTATTATTTGTGATCAACAAAAAGAACCCTCGCTTTAAGCAAAGACAAGGATAGTAAAGCTTTCAGTGGAGACGCTGAAGTTTTAAAAAACAAAAAATTAAATTAAAAACAAGTTTTAGCATATGGCTCGTATTGCCGGTATCGACTTACCAAAAAACAAAAGAGGAGAAATAGGATTACAGTACATTTTCGGTATTGGACATTCTACTGCTCAGTATATTTTAGACAAAGCAAACATCAGTTACGATAAAAAAGTAAATGAGTGGAACGACGAAGAGCAAACTGCAATTCGTAATATCATTAACGCAGAATTCAAAGTAGAAGGTGCTTTACGTAGTGAAGTTTCTATGAGCATTAAGCGTTTATTAGATATCGCTTGTTACCGTGGTTTACGTCACAGAAAAGGTTTACCTGTTCGTGGTCAAAGAACTAAAACTAACTCACGTACTCGTAAGGGTAAGCGTAAGACAGTTGCTGGTAAAAAGAAGGTAGCTAAGAAATAATAAAACATAAAGTAGTCGTCGATAATTTCGGTGACTACTTTTTGCTATAAAATCCGTTTTAATTGGATCCTGATTCGCAAGTTTCAGGGGAGATATAACCGGTTTCCGCTTCGGCGGAATTTCAATTTAAATAACCCGCTCTTTTTACAAGTTAAAAACAAGTAAAAGGGCACACCTCAAACACAATGGCTAAACCACAAAAAGCACAGAACAGTGCAAAAGCAGCTGCAAAAAAGAGAGTCGTTAAAGTCGACGCAGCAGGAGAAGTTCGCATCAGCGCAACTTTCAACAATTTAATCATCGCCTTTACTAACAAAGCAGGCCAAGTAATTAGCTGGAGCAGTGCTGGTAAAATGGGCTTTAGAGGTTCTAAAAAGAACACTCCATATGCAGCTCAAATGGCAGCAGCTGATGCAGCGAAAGTAGCATTAGACGCTGGTGTTAAAAGAGTGGATGTATTTGTAAAAGGACCAGGTTCTGGTCGTGAAGGAGCTATCCGTTCTATTTCACAATCAGGTATCGAAGTAACTTCAATCCGCGACGTGACTCCAATGCCACATAACGGTTGTCGTCCTCCAAAACAAAGAAGAGTATAACACTAACAATATTTCAAAAAGGGTATTGCATTCATTTTAGATTTTTACTGATGCATTACCGTCACCAAAAAATCAAAAAAAATAAATTATGGCACGTTACACAGGTCCTAAAACCAAAATTTCCCGCATTTTCGGCGAACCTATCTTAGGAAACGCTAAATGGTTGGGTAAAAACAGCAACCCTCCAGGTCAACACGGTGCGCAACGCAAGCGTAAACAATTAGGAGAGTATGCTTTACAGTTAAGAGAAAAGCAAAAAGCAAAATACACTTATGGTGTGTTAGAGCGTCAATTCCGTAAAACATTTGAAGAAGCATCTCGTATTAAAGGTGTTACTGGTGAAAACTTAATCAAATTGTTGGAGTCTCGTTTAGACAACACTATTTTCAGAATGGGATTGGCTGCTAGCCGTCCTGAAGCACGTCAGTTGGTTGCTCACAAGCATATCGCTGTAAACGGAGATGTTACTAATGTTCCTTCTTACACATGTAAGCCAGGTGATGTTATTACTTACCGTCCTAAGAGTGCACACAATACTTCAATTGTTAGCAAGCAACGTCCAAGAAACACTAAGTTTAGCTGGGTGGATTGGAATGAAACAACTAACTCTGGTACATTTATCACAATGCCAGAAAGAGAAGCTGTTCCTGAGAACATTAAGGAGCAATTGATCGTTGAATTGTATTCTAAATAGTAGCACTTAACAACATTTCTTCTTTCGGGAAGATTCAAACAAAAAAAAGTATAACATGGCTATATTAAGTTTTCAAAAACCTGACAAAATTGTTTTACAAAAAGCAAATGACTTTGAAGGACAATTCGAATTCCGTCCATTAGAGCCAGGATTTGGTTTAACATTAGGTAATGCTTTAAGAAGAGTATTATTAAGCTCTTTAGAAGGTTTTGCAATTGTGGGAATCAAAATTGAAGGTGTAGATCATGAGTTTGCAACAATCAAAGGAATTACAGAAGACATTACTGAAATGATCTTAAACTTAAAGCAAGTTCGTTTTAAGCGTAAGGCTGATCAAGATGTTAGCTCTGAAAAAATCACTTTATCTATTAAAGGTAGCAGCGAATTTAATGCAGGTCATTTAGGCGAAGCTTCTCAACAGTTTCAAGTAATGAACCCTGAGTTAATTATTTGCACAATGGACCCTTCTGCAAAATTAGATATCGAATTAACTATTAGCAAAGGCCGTGGTTATATCCCAGCTGAAGAGAATAAGTTAAAAGATATGCCAATTGGTTACATCGCTATCGATTCTATTCATACTCCAATTAAGAATGTAAAGTATGTAATGGAAAACTATCGTGTAGAGCAAAGAACTGACTACGAAAAATTAATTTTAGACGTAGCTACTGATGGAACAATTCATCCTGAAGATGCTGTTAAGCAAGCTTCAAGAATCTTGATCCAACACTTAATGATCATCACAGACGAGAATATCACTTTTGATAATAAAGAAGATAAAAAAGAGGATGTGGTTGATGAGCAAGTATTACAATTAAGAAAAGTATTGAAAACTCCATTAGAAGATTTAGATCTTTCTGTACGTGCGTTCAATTGCTTGAAAGCTGCTAAAATTAACAGCTTGAGCGAATTGGTACAATACGAGCAAGAGGACTTAATGAAGTTCAGAAACTTTGGACAAAAATCTTTATCTGAAATCGAACAAGTATTAATCGAAAGAGGATTAAGCTTTGGAATGGATTTAGGTAAATTAGGATTAGACAAATTAGATTTACAATAGTCTGTAAGGATTTAGTAAATCACTATTTATAACCGAGCTTCGGCTCACACCTTACAATTCCTGACACGGTGTAAGGACAAAAATTTAACGTCATGCGTCACGGAGACAAACAAAACAACTTAGGTCGTAAAAAGGCACACAGAGAAGCCTTGTTAAGTAACTTAGCTATTCAGTTAATTACCCACAAGCGTATCGTAACTACATTAGCTAAAGCAAAAGCTTTAAGAACATATGTAGAGCCATTAGTTACTAAAACTAAAAAAACGGCAACTAAAGAAGAAATCATGCACAACCACAGAGTGGTGTTCAGTTATTTAAATGACAAAGCAGCTGTGAAAGAATTATTCACTGTTGTAGCGCCTAAAATTGCTGCTCGTCCAGGTGGATATACTCGTATCATCAAATTAGGTATTCGTCCAGGTGACAACGCCGAAAAAGCGATGATCGAATTAGTAGACTTCAACGAAATTTATGGTAATTCAATTGCAACTGCAGCTGAACCAGCTAAAAAGACGCGTAGAAGTAAAGCACCTGCAGCTCCTAAGAAGGCAGCAGAAGCTACAGAAACTCCTGCTACTGAAGAAGCAACTGATTCTACACCAGAAGCAGCTGCAGAATAATGGTTAATCTTATTTAACATATAAAGGCAAGACTTTGGTCTTGCCTTTTTTTTGCCTAAATTTGCACGAGACCCAAATAAAAGTACACATCCAATAAATAATAGCATAATCCAATGACCGCACAACCCGCAATCTTAGTTTTAGCCGATGGCAATGTATTTCACGGACAAGCATTTGGTAAAATAGGTACCACTACTGGTGAAATTTGTTTTAACACGGGTATGACGGGCTATCAAGAGGTTTTTACCGATCCAAGTTATACGGGTCAAGTAATAATCATGAATAATGTGCATGTTGGAAATTACGGCGTTAAGGATACCGATGTTGAAAGTAAGTCGGTTAAAATTCACGGATTGATTGGAAGAAATTTAGAAGAAAAATATTCGCGCGCGTTAGCTGATGGCAATTTGAATGATTATTTAATTGCCAATAATATTGTTTCTATCGAAGGGTTGGATACAAGAGCATTGGTAGCACATGTACGAACTAGTGGTGCAATGAACTGTATTATTTCCTCAGATAATTTAGATGTTGAATCATTAAAAAAACAATTGGCTGCTGTGCCAAGTATGGATGGGTTAGAATTAGCTAGCACAGTGAGTACAAAAGAAATATACGAATTAGGTGATGCTAATTCCCCTATAAAGGTTTCTGTGCTTGACTTTGGAGTGAAGCATAATATTTTACAATGTTTAGTGGATAGAGGAGTGCATGTAAGAGTGCATCCTGCTAAAACAGATTTCGCCACATTAAAAGCGTTTAATCCAACTGGATATTTTTTGTCTAATGGCCCTGGTGATCCTGCTCCAATGGATTATGCAGTAGCAACCATCAAGCAAATTTTAGCAGAGAAAAAACCTTTATTTGGAATTTGTTTAGGGCATCAATTATTGGCGCGCGCAAATGATATTCCAACATTTAAAATGCACCATGGTCACCGTGGATTAAACCATCCTGTTAAAAATGTAATTACGGGTAAATCAGAAATCACAACACAAAATCATGGTTTTGGTGTTGACCCTGAAGCCGTAAGAAAGCATGATAATGTGATAGTATCGCATGTGAATTTGAATGATGACTCAATTGAGGGAATCAAATTAAAAGACCGTCCTGCATTCAGTGTGCAATATCATCCTGAAGCAACTCCAGGTCCGCACGATAGCAGATATTTATTTGACGATTTCGTGGCTTTAATGAAAGCGAACTAACTAAACTATTATAACTAGTTTTTAAAAATATTTAAATCAATCAAATGCCAAATATTACCATTATCAACGGCCCTAATTTAAACTTATTAGGTAAACGTGAGCCAGGCGTGTATGGCAATGAAAGCTTTGATGATTTTTTAGTTCAATTAAAGAAAGATTTTCCTCAGGTTAATTTTACTTATTTCCAATCTAATATCGAAGGCGAGTTAGTGGATGCCATTCAACAATATGGATTTAATCAAGATGGTATCATCATTAATCCTGCTGCATATACACATACATCTATAGCCATTGGTGATGCCATTGCTGCTATTAAAGTGCCGGTGATTGAAGTGCATATTAGCAATGTGCATGCAAGAGAGGATTTTAGAAAAATCTCCCATGTGTCTGCCAAAGCAGTGGGCACTATTGTTGGTTTGGGTTTAAAAGGATACAAGCTTGCTACGGAATGGCTGGTAAGCAATACAAAATAATTATTTTCTAGTACTAAATTTAAGTACAGACCACTCTTACAATAAATACTCATTACGATGTCAACAATAACCACGGCATATCAAAAAAAAATGGCATGGTTAATTGGCACTGCAATTCTAGTTAAAATATTTTTATCTTTTTTTTTAGAATTAGGCAACGACGAAGTGTACTATTATACTTATGCCATACAACCTGACTGGAATCATTTTGATCACCCAGGCATGGTGGGGTGGATGATGCGTATAACTAGCTTGAATTTACATTGGATTTCAACATTGTCAATGCGCATAGGTAGTATCATTTGTTCAGCTTTTGCCACAATGATTATTTTTAAAACAGGCGCTTTAATTAAAGATGAAAAAGCCGGATACATTGCAGCATGGATGTATACGCTTTCTATTTATACTTCAATAATTGCAGGTCTATTTGTGTTGCCGGATAGTCCACAACTTTTGTTTTTTACGTTAAGTATTTTTTGGATGGTGAAATGGGTAATGCTTCCTCAAAGTTTTACTACAAAGCATTGGGTCACGCTTGGATTATTAATAGGGTTAGCTACATTAAGTAAAGTGCATGGACTGTATCTGTGGGTTGGATTTGGTGCTTATTTATTATTTCATCAAACTAAGACACTTAAAAATGCACGTTTATATTTAGCAATTATCGTAACACTAATTTGTATTGTTCCGATTGTTTATTGGAACATTCAAAATGACTTTATTACTTATCGTTACCACTCACAAAGAGTGATGCATACTGGCTTGTTATTGGATAGCTTTTTACAACAAATTATAGGTGAAATAATTTATCAAAATCCCTTGGTGTATTTTTCCATCCTTATTTCACTATTCAATCTCCCAGCGTTAAAGAAAAAATTACTCCAACAAATGGGGGTGAGTCTTTTGCAAAATCAGTCCTTGAATTTATTATTATGGCTAAGCCTTCCATTAATATTTACATTTTGGGTATTGTCTTTATTTAATCCAACACTTCCACATTGGACGGGCCCCGGATTTATCGGATTGTTTATCATTGCGGGTGTTTACTGGAGTCAACACTTGGAAAATAGCAATAAGTTTATTCCAATGGTCTTGAAAGGCGCTATTGGGCTGCTAGGAGCTTCAATTTTAGGCTTTCTCCTGCTTGTTTATGCTTTTCCTAAGCAAATAGGGTCGTCTAAAATGGAGAATCTAGGCGAATATAATCCCATAAATGATGTAACGGGCTGGGAGGCATTTACCAAATCCTTTGCGCTCATAGTGGAAAAGGACAATAAAGAGGGTTTAATGAAGGAGACGGATCCCATTGTCACACATAAGTGGTTTCCTGCTGGCCATATTTTATTTTATACAGCAAGGCCGTTACATAAGCGTGTTATTGCTATTGGAACATTGGATGACATACACAAGTTTGCTTGGTTAAATAATAACCAAGACGCCTTGAAAATTGGTGAGAACGCATATTGTATTGTGCCTTCCAATTTACCAGTAGATCCCAATAAATTATATAGTAGTTACTTTGAAAGTATAAGTAAGCCCGACACCATTCCAATGATTTCAAAAGGGGTAGAACTTCGAAATTTTTATGTGTATCGATTAATACATTGCAAACAGATTCCCGCGCGCATTTTAAAAAATTAGTCAAAATCCTTTCGGTAGGAGATACTTACCCCTTGTCTATTTCTTTTGCCTAGTGCACTTCCATTAATATCAAGACTATTTCTATTAAATAAAATGGCGCGTAATTTTTTATCTTTTGTTAATATAAATTCCACATTTACATCAGGCAGCCATTGTAAGTCACTATTTTGAATGGTGCTTGTGTTTCTAACATTAAAGTCCAAATCACCGCCCACATTCACCACAATTTTATCATTTAAGAAACTACGACCAAGTTTTAAATTAACCCTAGTACGATCTACCTTATTTGCATTAATGGCAATACCTGCTCCAGTTGGATCTAATAAATTTCCACTATTGTAAACCGATGATCCAATATCAAAACGTAAGCTTTTGTCTCCGGTTACTTTATTTAAAAGGTTGCCAATGGACTTGTTAATTTCTTTAGTAAGCAATTGTGAAATGGTGTTGATTCCAATGGTTGTAACTGAATAAGCACTATTGTTATTACTATTACTAAAACTTACAGGTGCAAAGGAATTAAATACAATTAGGAATGAAACCTGTTTTAATATTTCATTGTCATCGCGCTCAAGTCGTGAAATGAATTGAGAAAATTCATTATCCGAACTAATTGGGTTTCCTTGTGGGAACGCAAGCGAAAATTTAATTTCAGGTTGAGATAATTTATTTCTTAATGCAGCAATTACATACACACTACCTCTATATCCTTTAACGGCATTGCTAAAATTAGCTGCGCCCACCAAGTCATTAAGGCTAACACGTTCGGCAGTATATTTTGCGTCAATATGGATATCGGCTTCATTGGGATTACCAGTCCACTCAATATAATTGCCAGCTTCAGGAATTAATTCAAATGGCTTTTTAATAAAAGATTGAAAGTTAAAATCGTACTTACCCGATTCAATATTATACTTACCTCTTATGGTTAATGGTTCAATATTGCCAGCTCTAATTTTAATTCTGCCTTCTCCAACACCTTTAATAACATCGCCAGTTAGTTCATCTAAAATAACATCAATCTGTGTTTTATTATTTGCAGTAACTTCAAGATCCACCACTAAATTGTAGGCTGGTATATCGGCGCTTTTGGTTGCTGATTTTCCATATTTTTTAAATACAATAAATTCCGATTTGCCACTTTCCTTACTCGTCGTGTTTGGTAAATAAATATGCGAGCTGTCATTGACATCTGCATTAATGGACATTTTAATATTTTCTTCGGGCCCCTTAATGGTCATGCTTGCTTTACCAACAGCTTTGCCGTAAAAACTAGGATTATCCAATACATCAGTATTTAATAATTCAATTTTTGGGCTATTCATTTCCATATCATATTCAAGGTGTTTGAATCCTTGGTTTAGAATTTTACCCTTAAACGACGCTTTACGATTAAGCATATCCGAAACTATCATATTACCAAAGTCAATGCCTTCATTTGTAAATTGAATTAAAGCACTGCTATCGATTTTGTATTTAACCTTTGTGTAATCCACAACAAAAGACGCATTTTCTAAACTAGCAGATCCCAATAAATAAGGGTGATCAATTCTGCCACCAAAATGTATGGATCCATTTGCTTTACCATCTAAATTGGTTACTACATTTCCAATAAATTGTTGAACAAGGCTAAACTTGGAATGTTTTAAATATAATGTAGCATCCAATGGGTTTGCGCTGTCTAGTAAATTATAATTACCTAATGCGGATAAATTATAATCAGCGTTTGGACAGGTGAAATCAAATGGAATTAAACCTTTTGAATGTAGATAGGATAAATTAACACTTGTAAATCCAATTGAATCATTGTTGAAAGCAAACTTGTCTAAATTAAGACTTGCATTCATCTCAAAATCGGTAAATATTTTTTTAAATTGAATTTTTCCATTGGTTGCGGCCTCTAATCTTGGGTAAGCGAAAAATACTTTGGTAATATCTCCAAGAATTACATTTTTAAGTTCTAATTGAAGTGCATTTTTATCTAGGTTTGAATTAGATACAATAAATTCTTGAATGCCTTGAGAAAACCTCAAATTGCTAGCGCTGGTATTACTTTCTCTGATACTTAAAATACCCTTATCGTCAATGTTCCACTTTTTATGATTTAATAAAAAGAAAGAGGGGAGCCAGTTAATGGACAAGCCATCATTGTAAGTATGCACATATCCATTAAGGGCAAGTTGTTGAAGTGCAGATTCACTATTGGCATTAATATTGACTAGTGAAACGTCCTTACTGGTATTAATTTGAACAACAGGATTTTTGAAACTAAAACTATCTGTTAAATTAAATTGAGTTGCAGCTAATGTTAAATGTAAAGAATCAATGTTTCCTTTTCCCGAAATTTGCCCCTCTTTAATGGCATAGTCGGCCATATTGTATTTAAAGCTAGCAAATGGAATTTTTGCATTTAATCCAATACTTTGTTTATCTGTATTAATAGCCCCAGCAATTGAAATATTGTTAAATCCAGAAATGTCCTTATTGAAAAGTCGGATATAAGGTTCAAAATAGTTGGTTTTAATATCAATAGAAAATGCTTGGTTAGCGCTAGTACTTTTAGGAGCAGGTATATAGGTAGGTAGGTAGCGCTGCATAAAATATTGTACACTCGCTGGTAAGTGTAAAATATTGAATTTACCTACAATACTTGCTTGAATATCGTCACTTGATAATTTAATATTTTTCACCCCATTAATTGTGGTAGAGTTTAGGGTGAGTGAGTCAAAATTAACGGCAGCTTCGGTTCCTTTTAACTTGCCATTAAAGAATTTAGCATAACCAGTAAAATTGTCAATATCGTTTCCTTCAAAATTAATGTCCAATAAACCAGTAAGTTCAATTTTATTATTGGAAATATTTAAAGCTTGTAAGTTGGCACTTAGCAAATCACCCACCGCGTTAAACTTGGGCATTTTATTTCGAAAATCTAATTCAAGATTGCTATTGAAATTAATATTCGGATCTTTAATTCTAAACTTACCATTGAATGCGCCTTTTTGAAGGAGCCCATTAGTGTTAATATTGGTGTAAGTATATTTATTAAATTCTATTGAATCAATGGTACCCTCAATATTTGTTTTTGATTTTTCTAATTTAAATGAACTGCCTGCGATTTTCCCTTTAAAGTTTAAAAATCCTAAAGCGTTTATGTTAAATAATTTACCTGCATTAAAGTGATAGGTATTTAACAATCCATCATAGGTAGGTTCTCCATTTTCAGGAAATTTTAATCTGATTTGCGTTTCAGCAACACCCAATTTTGTTGAAATAGTTCCCTTGGTAATAAAATCATATAGGGTGCCATCAAAGTCACCTTTAAAATACAAATCACCTAATGATTCAAAAGGGAATTCCTTTACATCATTCAAACTTTTTATCCAACTTCTTAAATCACTATAATTCGTTTTTGCATTTACACTCTTGAATCCTATTTGCGTATTGCGCATGTCAGGAATGCCTTTCATGGAGAAGTTGCCAGCAACAAATGAGTTGTTATATTTTCCAGTCAAATCACTTGCATTAAAATTAGCTACCGTACCTAAGAAATGACAACTGATATTAATTTTTTGATTTAAGTCTTTTAGTTCAGGAGCAAAATAAGCGATATCATCTGTAGCAACACTTGCATTTACAAGGTGTGATTTCATTACTACCTTATTAATATAGTTGCTAAAGTCTAATCCCAAATCATTGTATTGCATAGCATAATAAGGGCCAAGTACACTATTATTTGTTTTTAAAAGCAAAGAATCAAACTCCATAATTTTTGGAGTTAATTTAAATGAAGTAGTTAGTTTTTTAATTTCAAATCCTGACCTTTCTTTAACTTGTAATGAATTTACTTTTGCAGTAATGGTATCTTCTTTAAATAGTACATCATGAATAGTGGCATTGATGTCTTGCATTCTAATATGTTCACCATCAAAATAATTTAAGGGATGTTTATATCCATTTTCAATCCACATTTTGCCATTGGAAACAAGTAATTCGTTAACCTTTATATTTACATGGGTAGGGTTTAATGAATTGCTTTCCTTTAATTGCGTTATTGGTTGGAGGCCTTTAAAAGATTGAATTAAATAGTAAGGCTTACTAATAACGACTTTGTCAATATTTATCTTTTTATCCTGTACCGACTTTATGTTTGCTAAAATATTGTCTGCTTTTAATTCAGTTAATGAACCTAGCCATTTATCATTTTGCACAAAATGTACATTGGTAATGTCCAATTTTTTCACATCCAATTTGCTAGGTTGCTTCTTGCTAGTATCACTATTTAAAAAATTAGTTAAAAATGCATAATTCCATTTTTCAGAAGTTCTATTCAAATAAATTATTGCGCCATCTAATCCAATGTATTTTATAACCGGTTCGGACGAAGAAAAAACCAAGTCACCGATTCTAAGTTTAAAACTTTTGGCAAATAGGAGGGTGTCTCTTTTTTGATCCTTTATGAGGATATTTTGCATATCCAATTTGTCAAATAATGAAAAACTAACTCTATCAATTTTAACTTCGGCTCCAATCTGTTTTGAAATACGCGCAGTCATAATGCCCCCCAACTTGTTTTGGACAGCAGGTATAAATAGTAACAGGTAGCACAAAAGGAATAACCCTAGGATGCTAGCCAAAATTACACGCAGTAAAAGAAGCTTCTTTTTAAACAAGAATTAGATTTTTGTAAAAATACAATTAATATCCCGCAACGCTATCATCTCCTCGTTTATCACCAGCTGCGTTACGCTGACCGTCTTTAGTAATTAATACACCATCCATTCTACCAAAACGGCCTCTTTTTGTAACTGTATATCCTTTGGCTTTTAATGCATTAAATGTAATTTCAGGAAAATCAGATTCTACGGCTACCATATCTGGGATCCATTGATGATGGAATCTAGGAGCATCAACCGCTTCTTTAATAGTCATTTTATGGTCAATGATATTTACTAAACCTTCGTACACTTGGTTAGGAATGGTAGTGCCTCCTGGTGTACCAATACTGATATAAGGTTGGTTATTTACTGTTACTAAAGTTGGTGTCATTGAACTTAACATTCTTTTACCTGGAGCAATTGCATTGGCTTCACCACCAATAGCGCCATACATATTTGGAACACCTGGTTTCACGCTAAAGTCATCCATTTCATTGTTTAATAAAAAGCCTGCACCAGCAACAATTGTTTTATTGCCATAAGTATCATTAAGGGTAGTAGTGATTGAAACCATATTGCCTTCTCCGTCAATTACGCTAAAATGAGTAGTTTGCTCACTTTCATGCACTTGACCTGCTTGTGTGATTTTAGAACTACCAGCAACGCCAGGAACATAATCCTTCATTCTATCCTGTGCATATTGATTACTCACTAAAGTTTTAGTAGGCACTTTCCAAAAATCAGGGTCACCCATATGTTCGGCACGGTCGGCATAAGCACGTCTTTGCGCTTCCACCATTAAACTAACCGAGGCTTCGGTATTTGCACCCATTGCACCCACATTATAAGGAGCAATCATTTGCAGCATTTGCGCAATAATAATACCACCGCTTGATGGTGGCGCGAATGAAATGATATGATTTCCTCTATATTCAAATTCTACTGGTTTTCTAAATTTAGGTTGGTAATTTTTAAGGTCTTCTTTGGTAATAATACCTGCCGTATGTTCCATTTCTTTTACAATCATATCAGCTGTTTCGCCTTCATAAAATCCTGCTAACCCTTTTTTCTGAATGCGTTTTAAAGTAGCCGCTAATTCAGGCTGAAATAAGGTATCACCTGCTTTCCATTCCTTTTTAGTGAATGCACTTGGGGCTGAGCTGTTCTTTAAAAAGTTAGCTTTTTGGCCGTTTAATCCAGCTGCTTCTTTTTCTGTAATCACATATCCAAACTCGGCATACTCAATTGCAGGCTCAATTAAAATGGCTAGAGGAAGTTTTGCATAAGCTTGTGTGCTTACCATTCCAGCAACACTGCCAGGAATGCCCGAAGCCAAAGCTCCGTCTCTTGATTTACTAGCGATGGCATTTCCTTTTTCATCTAAATACATATCAGCAGTTGCTTTTTTAGGAGCAGACTCGCGGTAATCAATTCCAATTAATTCTCCATTCGCTTTTCGAGCTAACATAAAACCGCCACCACCAATATTTCCTGCACCCGGAAATACAACGGCTAATGCAAATTGAGTGGCAATAGCAGCATCAAATGCATTACCACCATCTTTCATCATAGCAGCCCCTGCCAAACTCGCCAACGGATGCGCTGAAGTTACAGCCCCATGAGCGAATGATTTTTCTTTCACCACTTCGTAATGGTATGGATTTATTTCGGTGTGCTTTTTCAAAAATGTTTGCGCATTGCTGTTCACATTTAAAGTGACACAAGTAAGGGCTAAAAAGCTTGTTTTAAGTGCTAATGGTAGGTAGTTCAACTTCATAACTTTTAATTGAAACAGTAAATTAGTTAATTATTTAGTATTCAACAAAATAGGGGTGGCCATTTGTGTAAAACTATAATGGGCAATCCCATATTTAAGGCTAATAATGCGTATTTTTAAGCCCATAATTAAATCCTACCTATTCAAAAAAATCCTATATGAATAATCGTATCATGAAGCAATTGAATGTACTTATTGTATTTGTATTGTTGTCTTTTGTAGTGAACGCACAAAACGTTCCAAGTCCAGCTAACTATTTAGGCTATACCGTTGGAACAAGGTTTACAAGACACCACCAAATAGTATCTTATTTTAACACCGTGGCGCAAGCCAAACCGGATATGGTTAAATTGATACCGTATGGTAAAACCAATGAAGGGCGTGACTTGTTGGTAGCGGCAATTGGACTTCCTGAAAACATTTCAAGATTGGAAGAAATAAGAAAGCACAACAATGGCTTGGTGGACGGGTCAATTGCCGATTTGAATCAACCTACCATTGTGTGGTTAAGTTATAATGTGCATGGTAATGAGCCAGCATCATCCGAGGCGGCTATGTTAACTTTATTTGCATTGGTGGATCCAGCAAATGTAAAAACAAAAGAGTGGTTAAAAAATACCATTGTAATGATTGATCCATGTATTAATCCTGATGGACGAGACAGATATGTGAACTGGTATAATAATGCAGTGGGTACCAATTATAACGCTGATCCTTATGCAAGAGAGCATATGGAGCCATGGCCTGCAGGAAGAAGCAATCACTATAATTTTGATTTGAATAGAGATTGGGCTTGGCAAACGCAGGTAGAGAGTAAGCAAAGAGTTGCTTTATACCAAAAGTGGTATCCGCAAGTACATGTTGATTTTCATGAGCAAGGATATAATCAACCTTATTTCTTTACACCAACATCTGAACCTATTCATGATGCCATTACTACTTGGCAGAAAGATTTTCAAGTTCAATTAGGAAAGAACCATGCAAAATATTTTGATCAAAATAATTGGTTGTTTTTTACAAAAGAGCGATTTGATATGTTGTATCCATCTTACGGCGATAGTTATCCAATGTACAATGGTGCAATTGGGATGACTTATGAGCAAGGTGGAATTCAAGCAGGCTTGGGTGTTCAAAATAAAGATGAAGATACTTTGACATTGGTTGCAAGAGCAACGCATCATTTTACAACTGGATTGTCAACAGTTGAAATAAGTGCGCAAAACAAAGAAAATTTATTAAAAGAGTTTAAAAAGTATTACGATAATAGCCGCGCTGGTACTGCGTCCTCATACAAAACTTTTGTGATGACTTCAAAAAATCCAAATGCTTTAAATGCACTTGCCGATTTATTGAAAAAGAATAATATTCAAGTTGGAACCATTAACGGAGCTTTTAAAGCATACGATTATACTGCTAAAAAAGAAGGGACTTTTGTAAATGAGGGATACACACTAGCTGTGAGTGCTGCACAAGCACATGGTGTGTTGGCACGTGTTTTATTAGAGCCTATTACACAAGTGAATGATTCAAATACTTACGATATTACAGCTTGGTCATTGCCTTATGTTTACAATGTACATGGCTATGCATCAAAAGAAGCATTATCAATTACACCAGGATTTGATTTGAAAAAAGTAGAGGCTGCAACAACCACTTATGGATATTTAATTCCGTATAATTCATTTGCATCTGCAAAAGTATTGGCAGCTATTTTAAATAAGAATATTAAAGTAAGATATGCGGAAAAACCATTTAGTGCAAGTGGAAAACAATTTGATGCAGGTACTTTAATTGTTTTAAAAACAAGCAACAATGACAACTGGGCTGCAGATACCAAAGCAATTTGTGATGCAGCAAATATGGAAATATTCCCTGTAAGTTCTGGTTGGGCTGAAAAGGGAGCCGACTTTGGATCTCCTGAAATTAAAACCATTAGCCATGCGCCAAAAGTGGCCTTATTAACAGGTGATAACGTTTCGGCATTAGCTGCCGGTGAAGTTTGGAATTTGTTTGATCAACAATTAAATTATCCAATAACACAATTAAACTATTCTAATTTTAATAGAATTGATATTAGCAAATACGATGTAATTATTGCACCAGAAGGTGGCTATAAAGATTTAACAAGCAAAGCAGTTACAGAAAAATTGCAAGCCTTTGTGAAAAAAGGTGGTGTGTTAATTGCTTTTGAAACAGCTGCTGCTCAACTAGCATCTAATTCAGATTGGGGTGTTAAAGTAAGAGAATTGCCAAAGCCAGAAAAAGCAGATTTAAATAAAACCGCAAAATATGGCGATGCTGTAACGGATTATTTACAAAGTTCTATTCCAGGGGCTATCTATAAAGTATATATGGACGATACACATCCCATTGGATTTGGAACAGGTGGTGTATATTATGATTTAAAGCAGGATATTGTTACCTATGAAGCTTCACATGATTATTGGAATGCTGGGGTAATAAAAAAAGACAGCTATGTTGCAGGATTTGCGGGTGTTAAAGCAAAAGCGGCATTGCAGGAAGGGGTAGTGATTGGTGTGAAAGAAATGGGAGCAGGTAAATTTGTATTTATGGCGGACGATCCTATTTTCAGAAATTTCTGGGAGAACGGTAAGATGGTTTTAGCAAATGCTATTTTCTTTAACGGTAAATAATAAGCTGCTGGAATTTTAAAAATAGATTATTGAATAGATAAGTATGAGAAAAATAAATGTTTTTGTTGTAGGCTTGTTGCTGATTGCATCAGGATTGAAAGCACAAAAAAATAGTGCTGAGATTGCTGCGCAAATCAAAGGATTAAAAACTGTAGGAAGTGTTTTATACTTTGCTGCACACCCCGACGATGAGAACAATGCATTCTTACCTTATTTAACGAAAGAAAGAAATTATAGAACCGCTTATTTAAGTTTAACCCGAGGTGACGGAGGACAAAATTTAATAGGAAAAGAACAAGGTGTTGAGTTAGGTATGATAAGAACTCAAGAATTATTAGCGGCTCGCAAAATAGATGGGGCAGAACAATATTTTTCAACAGCCTATGAATTTGGGTTTAGCAAATCATCCGAGGAGGCATTACAAATATGGGATCATGAAAAAGTATTAAGTGATGCTGTTTGGGTAATTCGAAAATTTCAACCCGATATTATTATCACTCGATTCCCGCGTGACGCGCGCGCAGGGCATGGACACCATTCTGCCTCAGCAATTATTGCCAATGAAGCTTTTGTTGCTGCTGCCGATCCCAATAAGTTTCCAGAGCAATTTAAATATGGCGTGACTCCATGGAAAGCAAAAAGAATATTATGGAACACTTTTAACTTTGGAACAGTAAACACGACCAACGAGAATCAATTAAAATTAGAAGTAGGTGGCTACAATCCAATATTAGGAAAGAGTTATGGAGAGATAGGTGCCGAAGCGCGTACCATGCATAAGAGTCAGGGCGAAGGACGTCCAAGACGCAGAGGCGCTAGTTATGAGTACTTTGAATTAACAGGTGGTGAACCTGCAAAGACGGATATTATGGAAGGGGTGAATACCAGTTGGGAAAGACTTGGTGATGCAAGTATTGGAAAAGCAATTGATTCTTTATATGCATCTTTTGATTTAATGCATCCCGAAAAGTCGGTGCCAACTTTGGTAAAATTATATCAACAAATAAATGCTTTGCCGGTTTCTATTTGGAGAAAATATAAATTAGAACAGGTACAAGAAATTATAAAATCTTGTGCAGGCTTATTTATAGAAGTGACTACTCAGCAACAACAATTGATAGCTGGCGATAAAACAACTGTTCAATTTTTGTTGAATCAAAGAACAGGATTGACTTCAAATTTGGTATCCATTAAATTTCCAACAATGGATACCTTGTTTAATAAGCCATTGCAGAACAATCAAAATATTCAATTTGATTATACACTCAATATTCCATTGAATACGCCCATTTCGCAACCTTACTGGTTATCAAACCCTAAAACAGAGGGCATGTTTATTGTGAAAAACCAAAACTTGATTGGGAAATCTCAAAATGATCCAGTATTTGAAGTGGAAGTAAGTGTTACAATTGATAAACAAAATTTCAATTTCTACATTCCAATCCAATATAAGTATACCGATCCAACCAAGGGGGATGTTTATCAACCTTTAGTTATAGTGCCTAATACGCAAATAAAATATGACAAAGAAGTTACCGTTTTAAGAGATAATAGTCCTACAGCCATAACCTATCAAAGCATGGAGTTTAATAAGCCAAGTAAGCATAATAGTGTTGTAGTTAAATCGGCTTCTGAAAAATTACCAACAGCAAAGGATGCTGTGTACACTAAAACAATTGCCTACGATCATATTCCAACAATCACTTATTTTCCAACAGCAACAACGCATTTGTTAGCACTTAATGTGAAAAATAATGCTGCAAACATTGGGTATATTGATGGGGCGGGTGATAAGTTACCCGAAGCTTTAATTGAATTAGGAGCTCAAGTAACTTATTTAAAAGAAGGAGATATTACTATCGAAAAATTGAAAAACTTTGATGCTATTGTTGTTGGTATTCGTGCATATAATATGTATGAATATTTAACAGACAATAATGAAGTGCTTAATGAGTATGTTAATCAAGGAGGAAATTTAGTAGTGCAATATTTAAAGAGTAATCAAGTAGGTATTAAGCCTGTGAAAGTAGGACCTTATAAATTTTCTGTGAACTCAGGAAAGCGTGTGACTCAAGAGGAGGTACCTGTTACTTTTAGTTTACCAAACCATGCAGTTTTAAATACGCCAAATAAAATTACGGCTACTGATTTTGAAAACTGGACACAGGAGCGCAGCACCTATCAATCTGATAATTTTGATACCCATTTTGAAGCACCTTTAACCATGAATGATAAAGGCGAAGCACCAAGTAATGGTAGTTTGTTAATTGCACCTTATGGCAAAGGAAATATGGTATATGTGAGCTTGGTATTATTTAGACAGTTACCTGCGGGCAATCCTGGGGCATATAAATTACTAGCTAATATTGTTTCATTACCAAAGCATTAACGAGTTTCCAATAACAAAAATCAAATTTCTATTATGCGTAGAGGAATAAGTATCGTTACACTTGCAGTTATTGGTCTTACATTAGGCTTTATATTAAAGAATGTAAAAGCAGGCATGATACTTGGGCTAATCATTGGTTTATTGATTAGCGTTGTTGGAACAAGGAGTAAATAAAGGTTTGCCTCTTTCATCAGAAATAGTGTATCTCTTTCATCAGAAATAGTGTATCTCTTTCATCAGAAAAGGCCTATGCCTTTTCTTCTTCTTCTTCAATTTCGGTTTCACCACCAATCCATTTCATTTTACTTGAAATAAAGAAAGCGATTAATCCTAGGCTAATTACGATTAAGCCACTTAACATCATTTTGTATCCTGTTGAAAAAAAGATGGCTCCCCAAATAAGGATGGCTACTAATAAAGGAATAGGATACAATGGCATCTTCCATGGGAAAAACGTTTTGCCCTTTCTTTTAAATAGTAATAATAATCCAATGGCTTGGCCAATAAATTGAATCAAAATACGCATTGCTAAAATGCCGTCAATTACTTCCTTCAGTCGGAATAATAAACTAAACGCAAATGCAATTCCACCAAGTACAAGTAAAGAACGGTGAGGAAATTTTAAGGTAGGGTGCACTTTTGCAAAAAATGGGAAGAAGCTTTTGTTTTGTGCAGCAGCAAATGGAATACGGCTATAACCCAATGTAGCAGAGAATAAGGAGGCAAAGGCCACCATTAAAATTAAAACGGTTGCGATGCTTCCCGCAGTTGGTCCAAATAAAGCTTTAATATAATCGCTCACTACAAATTTGCTATTCACAATAGTTTGAAAAGGTAAAACGCTTGCCACACTTACATTCATTGCTAAATACAAAATAGCGATACCTGTAATGGAAATGAACATACTGCGCGGGATATTCTTACTTGGGTTTTTAATCTCTCCACCTAAGTGACAAACATTGTAATACCCTAAATAACTATATACCGTTTTAACACTTGCAAAACCTAAAGCAGCAATAAATCCATGTTGTAAAGTAAAGCCATCATTACCTTTTACAAATAACCCATCGTTCATATGTTTAATAGGTTCTAGGAAATTTCCATGTAAAATTCCTCCTCCAATTATCCAAGCCATGGTTCCTAAAACACCCACCCATAAAAACACAGATATCTTCCCAATGGATTCAATTTTACGATATAATAAAGCAATTACTAAAATAACCACGGATCCACTAACTGCTTTTTCTTGCCAAAAATTTAAATGAAAAAAGTAATTGGCATATTGGGAAAATCCAATGGCAGCCGATGCAATAACCAAGGGGGCTTGAATCATTGTTTGCCAAACAAAAAGGAAGCTCATAAGTTTGCCCCACTTTTCACCATATCCTTCTTTCAAAAAGTGAAAGCTACCTCCAGCACGAGGCAATGCCGCTCCCAGTTGGCTCCAAACCATCGCATCCACATAGGAAAGTACGGCACCTGCAATCCATGCATATAAAAAATAGGGGCCAGCCATAATTTGTGCTACCACGCTTAATACTACAAATGGTCCAATGCCCACCATGTCAATCATGTTTATGGCGGTTGCGTGTAAAAGGCTTAATTTGCGATCTAAATTGGGTGCTGTTGTACTCATACACTAGCAAGATAATAAATAAAGGATAATAAATTACGATATTAAGATGGACTCAAATTTCACAACCGTTAATTGGGCAAAAGACGCCACTATTTA
>CANCEU010000039.1 GCA_947375185.1 Chitinophagaceae bacterium | reverse complement strand
GAGTGGAGCAACCTTAGTAAAAATGTATACGTCGTATGGTATGATAATAATGGGGCTTTTTTGAAAGAAACCGTAGCACCCTTATTTCAGTCTTCGGCAAAAGGAAGTTTCGATGTTCCTAAAGATTATAAAGGCGATTTTTTACATGTAAAAGCGTATACAAGATGGATGTTAAATGATGATAGTGTTTTTCTATACGAAAGAAATGTGCCCATCAACATCAGTAGCGCTAACACTCAAAAAGCAAAATCTATATCCAATACCAAAGTGGAAGTTTTTCCCGAAGGTGGTTCCTTGGTAAATGATTTAAAAAGTAAAGTGGCATTTAAAGCAACTAATGCTGCTGGCTCGCCTGTTTTTATAAAAGGATTTGTCGTAAATAATAAAAACAAGGTGCTTGATACATTAAAGGTGGCGCATGACGGAATGGGCATTTTCAAACTAAAGCCCACTGCTGGAGAAAGCTATCAATTAAATTGGACAGACGAGCGCGGAGAAAAAGGTAGCACACCCATTATGTCTGCAATTGCATCTGGTGTTGTGATGAATGTAACTATGGATAGTGAAAAAGCACATGTGATTGTAGAAAGATCATTTGATGTGCCAGATAATTTTAAAAAAATGAGGTTGCTTGTACATCAAAATCAACACCTTATTTATAAAGTGGATTTTAAGGGCGAGGAGCGCATTGCACAAAAAGCAAGCTTACCAATTGATGAGCTGCCTACAGGTGTGGTACAGGTTTCTTTGTTTACTTATGATTGGTTGCCAATTGCAGAAAGAATTATTTTAGTGAACAATCGACTACATGAATACAATGCTCAGGTATCCGTTCAAATCGGCAATGTAAATAAAAGAGGTAAGAATGTATTGGAGCTATTGGTTAAAGACACCACCGCCGCAAACATGTCGCTAGCTATTACCGACGCATCGGCTGTGATTCCTGAGCAACAAACAATTTACTCAGACTTTTTATTGAATAACGATATTAGAGGCAGGGTATATAATCCAGCTTATTATTTTTCAAGTGATGCGGATAGCGTTGCTGCTCATTTAGATTTAGTGATGCTTACTAATGGATGGAGAAAATTTGATTGGAATAAAATAAAAAATGCGATTTTACCAAAGCAGCTATATCCTGTTGAAACCGATTTAATGAAAATTACCGGTAAGGTATATGGAAACAATACAAATAAAATAAACGAAAATTTACTTTTAAATTTAATTGTACGCGCAAAAGATAGTAGTAGAAAACTGTTGTTTTTACCAGTAGAAAAAGATGGTAGTTTTGTTGACAAATCGGCTTTTTTTTATGATACTTCAAAAGTGTACTATTCCTTAAATGGAAAGTCAAATTTAAGCTCACCTGTTGTTCATTTTGATAATGGACTACTACATCAAGAATCAAAAAAAATAAATTTAGATGCCGATCGATTTATGAACCCTTGGAGCGATAGCCTTGCTAGGGTGAAATTAAATGCAATTTTATTAGAACAAGAAAAGCAAAGGAAATTACAAGCATCACTTACCTTAAGTGAAGTGGTGGTGAAAGCTAAGGTAAAATCACCAACTCAAATTTTAGATGAAAAATACGCAAAGGGTTTATTTGCAGGTGGGGATGGTATGTCATTTGATTTATCATCAGATGCAAGTATGATTGCCTCTATTGATATCTTAACCTATTTACAGGCAAAAGTGCCAGGACTTACTATTAACACTGCAGGTCAACAACCTTCGGCAACATGGAGGGGCTCCAACACCGATTTCTTTTTAAACGAAATTAATACCACCATTGATCAAGTACAAGCAATGTCAGTTTCAGAAATAGCATACATTAAAGCGTTACGACCTCCGTTTTTTGGATCTGTTGGAGGTGGTAGTGGTGGTGCTATTGCAATTTATACAAAACAAGGCGGCTACAATAAGGGCAAAAACGATAATAGCAAAGGAATGGAGTACGCGGTGCTAGGTGGCTATTCTGTTTTTAAAGAATTTTATAATCCAAGCTATGATAAGCCGGCAGAAAATTTTGAAGTAGACAATCGCGCGACCATTTATTGGAATCCATATTTGTTAACAAACAAAAAAAGCTCAAGAGTGCGCATTGAATTTTTTAATAATGACATTAGTAAAAAATTGCAAATTGTATTAGAAGGAATCAATGCAAATGGAAAATTAGCAAGGGTCGTGAAGTATATTGAATAAGTAATTTCAGCAAGAAACTAAAAAAGCCCCCAACTTTCGTTGAGGGCTTTTTTATGATTTCTGTGGCACCACCCGGGCTCGAACCGGGGACACAAGGATTTTCAGTCCTTTGCTCTACCAACTGAGCTACAGCGCCATCGAATTTTTCATCCATCCGCACAAATTGCTTTGTTCGGGCAGCAAATATAGCATAGCCCGCCTTAAATAGCAAAAAAATAGGGTTGTTTATTGAAATTCAATTAAAATTCAAAAAAATGACCATTTAGGCAACCGATGCTACCACAAAAAAGCTAATCATTATTAAGATTAAGCCAATCCATTGCTTAAGACTTAGGCGCTCTTTAAAAAACATAAAACCCAACAACACGGAAAGCAACTGACTGCTGATAATTAAAATATTAATGACCATAATGGGCAAATACTTATAAGAAATATTAATGGCCAAGCCACCTGCAACCAATAAAATTCCTTGTACGATATAGGTTTGAATTTGAACCGTCTTTACATATTTAAAAAGTTGGCCTAATAAACCATCTCTTACAACGAGCACTAATCCAAACAACATCGCAGTTGTTTCAATTACAAAACTAAACCCAAGTGGTCCCCACCATCCAATAGGAAATTTATATAAAGCATATGAACTACCCCAAAAAAAACTAGAAGCCAAACCATACAACACTCCAAGCTTTTGTTCTTTCGCACTTGCTTGTTGTGAACCATCTAAATACAATAACAATAAACCTAGCGTTGAAAATCCAAACGCATATAAATAAGGCATTTTCCAAACTTCACCTACCACAAAAACAGCCGTTAAAATCGTAAACACTTTTAGCGCAGACACAGGCACCACAAGGCTTACAGGTGCTTTTTGAATTCCCCTTAAAAAAAACATCAAACCAAAAATATTAAAAACACAAATTGCAATCGTATATAAAAATTGTTGGTCAAGCGCAAGTGGGCGCACCGTCCATCCTGCAAAAAATGGATGCGCTCTAAATGCAAAATATAAAATTGCAAATACGCCCGAAGCAAAAATACCACGATAGAACATACCAATCTGATATGGTATTGTTTGCGTTATTTTTTTCCAATACGCATTGCTAATTGCAAAACAAAAAGCACCAATTAAAACAAATAATATTCCCATAATTAATATTCACAATTATTCGGAGTTCTTGCAAATGCAATTACATCTCTAATGTTTGTCATTCCTGTTACGAATTGTACCATACGCTCAAAGCCCAATCCAAATCCTGCATGAGGCACACTACCAAATCGTCTTGTATCTAAGTAATAGCTCATTTCTTCTAATGGAATATGCATTGCATTCATTCTTGCTTCTAATAATGCCAAGCGCTCTTCTCTTTGTGATCCCCCAACAATTTCTCCAATACCTGGCGCTAAAATATCCATTGCGGCAACAGTTTCCTTGCCTGGCTCACAACCATCATTCATGCGCATGTAAAACGCTTTAATAGCAGCAGGGTAGTTGGTCACGATTACAGGTTTTTTAAAATGTTGTTCAACCAAAAACCTTTCGTGTTCACTTTGTAAATCAATTCCCCACTTCACATCATATTGGAATTTCTTTTTCTTATAGTGATTGCTATTTAATAAAATATCTATGGCTTCGGTATAAGTAATTCTTTCAAATCCATTTTCTAAAACAAATTTTAATTTTTCAATTAATCCTAGTCCGCTTCTTTTTTCAGTTGGCAATTGTTTTTCTTCTTCAGCTAAACGTCCATCTAAAAAAGCTAAATCATCTGCATTGTGTTTCATCACATAATCAATCAAATGTTTGATGAAATCTTCTGCTAAATTCATGTTGTCTTCCAAATCATTAAACGCCACTTCGGGTTCAATCATCCAAAATTCTGCAAGGTGTCTTGTCGTATTTGAATTCTCTGCTCGAAAGGTTGGACCAAATGTATAAATGTCTGAAAACGCCATTGCGCCTAACTCTCCTTCCAATTGACCACTCACTGTTAAATTCGTACTCTTACCAAAAAAGTCTTGTGTAAAATCAATTTCTCCTGCATCATTTTTGGGAGCACCTTCTAGTGGAAGCGTGGTCACTCTAAACATTTCACCCGCACCTTCGGCATCACTACTTGTAATAATGGGTGTATGTAAATATAAAAAGCCGCGCTCATTAAAAAATTGATGAACCGCAAAAGCCAACGAATGTCTTATTCTAAATACGGATCCAAATGTATTGGTTCTAAAACGCAAATGCGCTTTCTCTCTTAAAAATTCAAGTGAATGTTTTTTAGGTTGTAATGGATATTTTTCTGCATCACTATCTCCTAAAATTTCTATGCTTGTTGCTTTAACCTCAACGGTTTGACCCTTTCCTTGGCTCTCCACGACAATACCCTTTACTTTTAAAGATGCACCCGTAGTAACCCTCTTTAATAATGCATCATCAAATTCACCCAAGCTTGCAACCACTTGAACATTATTATTTGTGCTACCGTCATTTAAAGCAATAAACTGATTATTACGAAAAGTGCGCACCCATCCCATTACCACCACTTCGGATCCAACTGCACTATCGGCATCGGTGCCACTTAGCAATTGCTTGATTTTTACTCTTTGATTAAACATATAACTTGTTTGTACTATTTGGAAGGCAAAGATAACCCATAAAAAATTGTTTTTTTATTGAAAAAGGGGTTAACATTGCATTAGAAAGCAATGATTAACCGTTTTGTTCCAATTGCTTTATCACAAAGCGGTCCTACTATCTGGACCAATACCTCAATAAACAGATCCTCAAAATACTCCGAACAGATTCGATTTTTAAATAAATTATAAGATTTAAAGTGCAAGAAAAAGACGACAAACCAAAAAGGGGACGCAAGCCGGTTGCTGCTCCCGCTACAAAGTCAGCTAAAGCAGAAAAACCAACACCCGCTAAAGAAGAAGCAGCCCCAAAGGCCAGAAAGCCAATTACAAAAAAGGCGATAGCAAGTGATGGTGAAAATCCAAATCAAAGTATTGATGACAAAGCTTCAAAAATAGCTGCTCAACTATTTGGCGATGAGCGCGCCGCAAGTGCACCTGCGCCAACTCCAGCACCAACTACTGGCGGACAAGAAAGCCAAGCTGTTGCACCTCAGGAAGCAACCGACCCTCAAACAGGACAACCTGTTGGACAAAATGGGGGGAGTCAACAAAATGGAGATTTCCGTGGCCAAAGAGGCCCCGGTCAAGGTCAACATCAACACCAAAACAGACACCAACCCAAAAAAGAACCCGCTTTTAATATTGAATTTGATGGCGCAATCCCTTCGGAAGGTGTTTTAGAAATGATGCCTGATGGATATGGCTTTTTAAGAAGCTCCGACTACAACTATTTGTCATCTCCGGATGATGTATATGTTTCGCCTTCACAAATAAAATTATTCGGATTAAAAACCGGTGATACGGTTCAGGGTGCTGTGCGCCCTCCAAAAGAAGGCGAAAAATATTTTGCTTTAACAAAAGTCGATTTTGTAAATGGTAAAAAACCAGACGAAATTCGCGATCGTATTCCATTCGATTATCTAACTCCATTATTCCCGTTCGAAAAATTAAATTTATATACAACTGCTACTAATTATAGTACGCGTATCATGGATTTATTTACACCGATAGGAAAGGGTCAACGAGGATTATTGGTTGCACAACCAAAAGTGGGTAAAACCATGTTGTTAAAGGAAGTAGCGAATGCAATTGCGGCAAACCATCCCGAGTGTTATTTGATGGTGGTGTTGGTGGATGAACGTCCCGAGGAAGTTACCGATGTTGAACGTTCTGTAAAAGCAGAAGTAATTGCTTCTACTTTTGATGAGCCTGCTGAAAAGCATGTTAAGGTTTCTACTATGGCTTTACAAAAAGCAAAACGATTAGTAGAGTGTGGACACGATGTCGTTATTTTATTAGATTCTATTACACGTTTAGCGCGTGCTCACAATACCGTGGCCCCAAGTTCTGGGAAAGTGTTATCGGGTGGTGTGGAAGCCAATGCAATGCAAAAACCAAAACAATTTTTTGGTGCTGCACGTAAAATAGAAAATGGTGGATCATTAACCATTATCGCTACAGCCCTTGTAGATACTGGATCTAAGATGGATGAAGTTATTTTTGAGGAATTCAAGGGAACTGGTAATATGGAATTAGTATTAGATCGTCGTTTAGCGAACAAGCGTATTTTCCCGGCAATTGATTTAACTGGATCAAGTACACGTCGCGATGATTTATTATTATCTGCAGATGTATTACAACGAATGAATATTTTAAGATTATTCTTGAACGATATGAATACAGACGAAGCAATGAATGAATTATTAAAACGCATGCGCGGCACAAGAGACAACGAAGAGTTTTTAGCAAGCATGAATCGTTAGAAATAATAAAGCCCTTAATAAAAATTAAGGACTTTATTATTTCCGCTCTTATGATTTTTCAAAGGCAACCCATAAACGGGTGCCTTTGTATTTATTCCTTGAAATAATTATTGTTTTCTATTTCTTCACGTACTTTGTCGGGTACCAAATAACGAATGGTAATTCCCTCTTTTCGATTGTTGCGAATTAATGTAGCTGACAATTCCAACATCGGTGCTTCCAAATAGGTGACTTGCGCGCCATAGGTTTCGGTGATTTCAAAACCTGGACGACGATACACAATAAAGTTGTAGTTTTTAATAAGCGTTTCAAAGTTTTTCCATTTTGGTAAATTTTGAAAACTATCTCCGCCCATAATTACAAAAAATTCATGTTGCGGATATTGCTCTGTTAGATAAGTGAGCGTGTCAATCGTATAAGAAGGTTTCGGTAATTTAAATTCTATATCGGAAACGCGCAATTGAGGGTCGTCTTCAATTGCAATATTGGCTAAATGCAAACGATCATATTCGTTTAACAAACTACCTTGGGCTTTATGCGGATTTTGGGGCGACACCACTAACCACACTTGTTTTAAATCAGAATGATTTGCAATATAACTTGCCACCATTAAGTGCCCATTATGAATGGGATTAAAACTACCAAAAAACAAGCCTATTTTCATTTTAATTATTTGATTATCAATTATTTGTGTTAATTTCTGGCGTAATTAAAATGCTTTCTGCTTCATCCATTCTTAAGCTTAATTGATACCCAGCAACCGAAATACTAATGGGATCTCCAAGGGGCGCTATTTGTTCGACGGTTATATATTCACCAGGTATACATCCCATCTCCATTAATTTTAAAAAGATTTCATCGTTTTCAAAGGAATGAATAATGCCAGACTCACCAATATGTAATTCAGATAGTTTCTTCATAATTGAATACAAAGATACTTTCCTTATTAGACAATGACTTACGAGATTTGGAGCAATAATTTTAGCAAAAATTCGTATAAATAGTTGAAAGACTTTCAACTATGAGTATAACCATCTTCTTTAATAATGCCGACAAGTCCATGACCCTGGGCAATCGAGTGGCCCTTAAAGCCTTTCTCGAAAAGCAAATGAAAAAAGAGGGTATACGAATTGAATGTCTACAATATGTTTTTTGCTCTGATAAATATCTGTTAGAGATTAACAAGCAATTTTTAAATCACGATTACTACACCGACATCATAAGCTTCGACTTGTCTGAAACTAAGGGCGAATTGATTGGTGACATATATATAAGTGTGGACCGTGTAAAAGAAAACGCCAAAACACAAAACACCACCCAGGGTAATGAACTATTAAGAGTGATTTTTCATGGAGCCTTGCACTTTTGTGGGTATAAGGATAAAAAGCCAGCGGATGCCAAACTAATGAGGGCCATGGAGGACAAGTGGCTAAGGGCATATTTGAAGGTGAAGGAGTAGTTCGTTTATATAAATGTTCCATAGAGAACATTTATATAAATCTTTCTTCAATATCAGAAACTTCGTTTCTTCTTGTTCCACGTGGAACAAAAACTCGCGAAGCGAGTGATTAAAATTATAACTAAATATTAAAACGTTCCACGAGAACTCGCATAGCGAGTGATTAAAATTATAACTAAATATTAAAACGTTCCACGTGGAACGTTTTAATATAGATTACCATCTTATCTTTGCAACCTTATGTTTCCAAAATACAATGTTATAGTAGTAGGTGCCGGTCATGCCGGATGTGAGGCAGCGGCGGCGGCTGCAAATATGGGTAGCAAAGTTTTGCTAGTTACTATGAATATGCAGACAATTGCCCAAATGAGTTGCAACCCCGCAATGGGTGGAATTGCCAAAGGGCAAATAGTAAGGGAGATTGATGCACTGGGTGGTTACAGTGGAATTGTGTCCGACCTTAGTACGATACAATTTAGAATGTTGAATAAAAGTAAGGGTCCGGCGATGTGGAGTCCAAGAACCCAAAACGACAGACATCTTTTTGCAGCTAAGTGGAGAGAACTTTTAGAGCAAACACCAAATGTAGATTTTTACCAGGATTCTGTTAATGAATTAATTATTAAAAACGGGAAGGCCTGTGGGGTAAAAACTAGCTTAGGACACTTGATAGAATCAGATGCGGTAGTCATTACAAGTGGTACTTTTTTGAATGGAATTATGCATATTGGAGAAAAGCAAATTGGCGGGGGTCGTGTTGCAGAAAAAGCAGCAACAGGCATTACCGAGCAGTTGGTTTCTTTTGGGATGGAATCAGATAGACTTAAAACAGGAACACCTCCAAGAGTAGATGGGAGAAGTTTAGACTACTCTAAAATGGAAGAGCAAAAGGGGGATGATGAAGTAGTTGGATTTTCATATTTGAATACGCCTAAAACTAAAGCAGAAAATCAAAGGTCTTGCTGGATTACCTATACAGACACCATTGTGCATGATATATTAAAAACGGGTTTTGATCGAAGTCCAATGTATGCAGGACGAATTGAAGGAGTGGGTCCTAGATATTGTCCGAGTATTGAAGATAAAATAAATCGTTTCGCCGAAAGAGAAAGGCATCAATTATTTGTTGAACCCGAGGGATGGAATACAGTAGAAATATATGTAAATGGATTTAGTACAAGTTTACCAGAAGAAGTGCAATACGAAGCACTTCGTAGAGTTCCGGGATTTGCCAATGCTAGAATGTTTAGACCGGGCTATGCAATTGAATACGACTTCTTCCAACCCACACAATTAAAATATACACTCGAAACCAAAGCGATAGAAAATCTATATTTCGCAGGACAAATAAACGGAACAACAGGATATGAGGAAGCTGCCTGTCAGGGTATTATGGCGGGCATGAATGCACATTTAAAAATTACACATCAAGCACCATTTATATTGCAGCGTAGTGATGCATATATTGGTGTATTAATTGATGATTTAATTGGAAAGGGTACCAATGAACCTTATCGAATGTTTACTTCTCGCGCAGAATTTAGAACCCTTTTAAGACAAGATAATGCAGATATTAGATTAACTGAGATAAGCTATAAGCTAGGACTAGTAAAGGAAGAACGCATGCATAGAGTAGATCAAAAAAACAAAGAAGTAACTGAAATAAAAAATATTTTGAGTACTCATGCAATTGAACCCACTGAAATAAATGAATTTTTAACAACCATAGATTCAGCTATAATAAGCGAAAAACAAAAGGCTGCTAAATTGGTACTACGTCCAAATATTAGCCTTCAACAAATAATTGATAATAGTTCAGGGCTAAAGGATGCGCTCAATAATAAAGAAGTTGAATTTTTAGAACAAGCAGAAATTCAAATCAAGTACGAAAGGTATATTGAAAAGGAAAAGGAAATTGTAGACCGTATGGCATCTTTGGAAAACCTCGTAATTCCCGAACACTTTGATTATGATAAAGTTGCGGCATTGTCAATAGAAGCCTTACAAAAATTTAAGAAAATTCGCCCAGTAACCATTGGTCAAGCAAGTCGGATAAGTGGTGTAAACCCAAGTGATATTCAAATATTAATGGTGTATATGGGTAGATAGGTTTTTATTAAAAAACCACCCATCAAAAAATAAATAATGTTCTTTTTTTCAAAGAAGTAATTTAGTAGCTTTAGAATATTCTATAATTATTAAAATACTGTCGCGCATGAAGAGGATCTTTTTATGGCTAACACTTTTATCTATAAGTGTGGCTTCAAAAGCACAAGAGTCCTTCCCGGTTAACGGAGTAAGAGATGTTCGTTCGGGTTTGTATGCATTTACAAACGCAACGATTGTGCAAAATGCTAGTACTAAAATTGAAAAAGGAACCCTCCTTATAAAACAGGGAAAAATAGTAGCCGTTGGTACTAGCGTAGCTGTGCCTGCAGATGCTGTAGTAATAGATTGTAATGGAAAATTTATTTATCCATCATTTGTTGATGCCTATACCAATTATGGTGTAGCAGCTCCCGGCAGACCTGCTGGCGGTTTTAACTATGGAGCACCAGCTCAATTTATTTCAAATAAACCAGGTGCTTATAACTGGAATCAGGCTATTAAACCAGAAATCAATGCGGGAGAGCAATTTGCTGCAGACGAATCAAGTGCAAGTAATTACAGAGCAAACGGATTTGGGACCGTATTTACACATGTTAAAGATGGTATTGCACGCGGAACGGGTGCTGTTGTAACATTAGCAACTGATGATTCACACCAAGCATTAATAAAAACTAAAGCGGCGGCAGTATATTCCTTTGAAAAAGGATCTTCAACACAATCTTATCCTGGAAGTTTAATGGGCAGCATAGCATTATTGCGTCAAACTTATTTAGATGCAAAATGGTATCAAACAAAACCTACAACCGAAGGAACAAATCTTTCTTTAGAAGCATTTAATGCAAGTCAATCTTTACCACAAATTTTCGCTGCAGACGATAAATGGTCAACATTAAGAGCTAACAGAATTGGTAATGAATTCGGAGTACAATACATTTTAAAAGGAGGAGATAACGGATATCAAAGAATTGATGAATTAGCTAAAACAAAAGCTTCATTTATTATAGGTATAGATTTTCCTGCTGCATTAGATGTTGAAGATCCAAATGATGCTCGTTTTATTTCTTTAGCTGATATGAAACATTGGGAATTGGCACCAACCAATCCTGCGGCATTTGAAAAAGCAAATATTCCATTTAGTATTAGTGTTTCTGAAATGAAAGATTCAAAAGCATTCTTTACTAATTTAAGAAAAGCAATTAACGCGGGGTTGTCTGAGGCAAAAGCTTTAGAAGCTTTAACCAAAACACCTGCTACTCAAATTGGCGTGTACGATCAAGTAGGATCTTTAGAAAGCGGAAAACTTGCCAATTTTATAATTACAACAGAACCGGTATTTAATAGTAATTCGAAAATTATAGAAAACTGGATTCAAGGTAAAAAATATGATGTTAATGCATCAGAGTGGTCGAATCTTTCTGGTAAATACAAATTAACAATAAATAATGCGGGGGTAAATACTGACTATAATTTAGAAGTTAAAAAAGATTTAACAGCTTCAATTATTAATACCGACACCTTGACTGCAAAAATCGCAGTGAACGAATCAATTGTAAAAATAAGTTTTGCTTCGAAAAAAGGAAGGGGTGCTGAACAAATAAAATTGGGCGGCATCATTGGGGCTAAAAGTTGGAGCGGAGTTGGTTCAGATAATCAAGGAAATAAAACTACTTGGACAGCTACACTAGTTGGACAAATGGTCAATACTCCTGAAAAGAAGGCTACGAACGATTCTACAAAAGCATTAGCAAAAATTACATATCCGTTTGTTGGATTTGGAAATGAAACAATTCCGGTACAAGAAACTATTTTGATTAAAAACGCAACTGTTTGGACAAGCGAGAAAGAGGGCGTATTGCAAAATACAGATGTATTAGTAAAGGGAGGTAAAATTGCTAAAGTTGGTACAAACCTTTCGGATGCTAGTGCGAAAATTATTGATGGTACAGGTAAACATTTAAGTGCAGGTATAATCGATGAGCACTCTCATATTGCTGCGTTATCAATCAATGAAGGAGCGCAATCGGTAACTAGTGAAGTGCGTATTGGTGATAATATGAATCCAGAAGACATAAATATTTATCGTCAATTAAGTGGTGGCGTTACAACTTCTCATATATTACATGGTTCTGCAAATACAATTGGTGGTCAAACACAATTAATGAAATTGCGTTGGGGTGCAACCGACGAAGGTTTGAAATTTGTTGGTGCTGATCCGTTTATCAAATTTGCATTGGGTGAAAACGTAAAAAGAACAACCTCACAAAACAACAATCGCTTTCCTGATACAAGAATGGGTGTTGAGGAAGTATTAACAGATGCGTTTGATAGAGCCGTAGATTATCAAAAAGCAATGAAAGCAAATGTAAATACTAGAAGAGACTTAGAACTAGACGCATTGGTTGAAATTATGAATAAGAAGCGTTTTATTACTTGTCATTCTTATGTTCAACCAGAAATTACATATACAATGCGTGTTGCTGAAAAATATGGATTTAAAATAAACACATTCACACACATATTAGAAGGTTATAAGGTTGCAGACAAAATGTTAGCGCATGGTGCAAATGTTTCAACCTTCTCTGATTGGTTTATGTATAAGCAAGAAGTGATTGATGCCATTGCATACAATGCTGCTATCATGCAAAAGGTAGGATTAAACGTTTGTATTAATTCAGATGATGCAGAAATGGCACGTCGTCTAAATCAAGAAGCTGGTAAAATAGTTAAGTATGGTGGAGTTTCTGAAACCGATGCTTTAAACATGGTTACAATTAATCCGGCGAAGGCTTTACACGTTGCTGATAAAGTAGGTAGCATTAAAGCTGGAAAAGACGCAGACCTTGTATTATGGTCAGACAACCCTCTTAGTATTTATGCAAAATCATTATATACAATAGTAGATGGTGTTGTTTATTTTGATCGTGAGAAGGATGCTATTATACGCAAAAATGTTGCCGCTGAAAAAGCAAGATTAACACAAAAAATGTTAGGAGAAAAAAGAGCAGGTGCTCCAACAAGACCTGCAACAGCAAGTTTACAAACCATATTAAATTGTGGAGATCATGAACATGCTGACGAAATGGTAACTATTTACGAAAACGAAAAAAACTAAACCATGCAAAAGAAATATTCTAGTTTATTTATATTGTCTCTTGCATTGTTATGTAAAGTAACAAGTGCACAAGAAACAATATATCCTGCAGGACCACAACAAGGTGCAACTGCAATAACGCACGCAAATGTTCATGTTGGTAACGGAACAGTGTTAAACGACGCAACTGTCATTTTTGAAAAAGGAAAAATAACTGCAGTAGGTTCGGGATTAGCAGCACCCACAAACGCCAAAATTGTCGATGGAACGGGAAAGGAAGTGTATCCTGGTCTCATTCTTCCAAACTCATATTTGGGCTTGAAAGAAGTTGCAAATGGTGTTAGGGGTAGTAATGATTTAGTTGAAATAGGAGAAAACAACGCTAGCATAAGATCATTGGTTTCTTATAGTACCGACTCTAAAATCACAAACGTACTAAGGTCAAATGGTATCTTATTAGCACACATTGCTCCAGAGGGTGAATTGATCGATGGACAATCAAGCGTTGTACAATTAGATGCTTGGAATTATGAAGACGCAGCTTACAAGGCTGACATTGGTCAATTTATTGAATTGCCATCATTTATTGTACGCCAAAGAGGTAGAGGTTTTATGCGCCAGGCAACAAGTACAGATCCTTTAAAAGATGCGTTTAATAAAATTGAAACCATTAAAAAATACTTCACGGATGCCCGTGCGTATGTACAAGAAAAAAATCATGCTACTAACAATTTAAAATTGGAAGCAGCTCGTGGTTTATTTGAGGGTAAACAAAAATTGTTTGTTCGCGCTAATGAAGTAAAACAAATGTTAATTGCCGTTGAATTAGGTAAAACATTTGGTTTTAAAGTAGTTATTGTTGGGGGTTCTGAAAGCTTCCAAATTGCGCCAATTTTAGCATCAAATGGCATTCCTGTAATATTAGACGGTCAACATGCTTTACCTAGTACCGAGGATGATGATGTAGATCAACCCTACAAATTACCTGCACAATTAACTAAGGCAGGCGTATTGGTTGCGTTAAGTGATATGAGCGAAAACACAAAACAAATAAATTTAAGTTTTCATGCTGGAACCGCTGCTACATATGGATTAACCAAAGAAGAAGCTTTGAGCGCAATTACCTTAAATAGTGCAAAGGTTTTAGGAATTGATGATATAACTGGATCCATTGAAACAGGCAAGGATGCTAACATCGTAATTAGTGATGGAGATATCCTTGATATGCGTAGTAACCATGTGGTTAAAGCATTTATTCAGGGTCGTGATATATCATTAGACAATAAACAAAAGCAGCTTTATGAGCGTTATAAATTCAAGTATAAAATAAAGTAATTAAAATAATTGGACTACTCATTACAGTCCACTATTGATCGCTTGTTTTAATATACATCCCATTCGCGAAAGCGTTTGGGATGTTTTTTTTGTACCTTAGCAACATGGCTAAAAAACTATATTTACTAGACGCACTTGCATTAATTTATAGAGCATATTATGCATTAATTCGAACTCCTAGAATTACAAGTACCGGCATTAATACCAATGCTCAATTTGGATTTACGAACACGTTATTAGAAATTATAAAAAAAGAGAATCCAACACATATTGCTGTGTGCTTTGATACACATGCACCAACCGAAAGGCATACCGATTTTACAGATTACAAAGCTAATCGCGAAGAGGCTCCTGAAGATTTATTAAGCTCATTGCCACATATAAAAGCAATTATTGAAGGCTTTAATATTCCGGTTGTGGAGTGTGATGGTTACGAAGCAGATGATGTTATTGGAACACTAGCTTGGCAAGCTGCTGATCTTGGATATGAAGTGTATATGGTTACTCCTGACAAAGATTATGGTCAATTGTTAGTAAAGCCAAATGTATATATGTGGAAGCCTCCAGCATTTGGGAACGAACGTGAAATATTAGATGCTGAAAAAATTAAAGCAAAGTGGGATATCGCACGTGTTGATCAAGTAATCGATATGTTAGGTTTAATGGGAGATGCTGCAGATAATATACCTGGCATACCGGGTGTGGGTGAAAAAACAGCAGCTAAATTATTAAAGGAGTATGATACACTAGAGGGTGTACTAGCCAATGCAGATAAAATAAAAGGCGCAATGGGTGAAAAAGTTAGAGCGGGTGTGGATTCAGCCATTATGAGTAAAAAATTAGCAACTATCATTACAAATGTTCCGGTTCAATTTCATGAAGAAGATTATAAATTATCTGAAAAGAATATTCCTGCATTAACAGAAATATTTAATCTACTTGAATTTAAAACTTTAGGAAAAAGAATTTTGGGAAATGAATTTGAGGTTGTATCTGAGGCAGCAAAAGAAAAACAGGTAGACCTATTTGGGAATGAGGTTAAGGCCCCTAAAGAAAAATTAGTAAAAACTAAAACAATCCAATTAGATTCAGAACATGGAACCCAAACAATATTAGAACCGAATGATGAGGATTTAATACAGATTGAAAGGAAAGATATTGAAGATGAAGAGGCTCCACAATTAATAGTAAATAAAAACATAAATAATACTACACATAATTATATAGCAGTTGTTGGTGAGGAGGCTATTAAAAATATGATAGCGGAATTATTAAAAGAGAAAGAAATTTGTATTGACACTGAGACAACAGGTATAGATGCAAATAATGTATCACTCGTCGGATTAAGCTTCGCGGTTAAAGAGCATGAAGGATATTATGTGCCTATTGCAAATGACGGTAGCGGTGTAGAGGGGGCAACACATATATTATCATTATTCAAAGAATTATTTGATCAGGAAGAAATTACATGGATTGGTCAAAACTTAAAATATGATTTCTTGGTATTAAAATGGTATGGGGTAGAATTAAAAGGAAAAACCTTTGACACCATGCTTGCCCATTATGTGATTGAGCCAGAAGGTAGGCGTAGCATGGATTTGCTAAGTGCACAATTTTTGGGTTATGAGCCGGTATCTATTGAATCCTTGATAGGTAAAAAAGGAAAAAATCAAGGAACCATGCGTGATGTTGAATTGAACCTAATAAAAGAATATGCAGCGGAAGATGCAGACATAACCTTACAACTTAAACATTGTTTTGATCCACTATTAAATAAAAAAGGGGTTGAAAAAATATTTGAAGAAGTAGAAAATCCGTTGGTAAGAGTATTAGTGGATATGGAGTTTGAGGGGGTCAAAGTAGACACTACATTCTTAAAAGAGTATAGCAAAGTGTTAGAAGAAGACGCTAAAAAAGCCGAAGAAAGTGTATTTCAACAAGCCGGCGTTAGGTTTAATTTAGCATCACCAAAACAATTGGGTGAAGTATTATTTGATGTTTTAAAATTAGATCCAAAAGCTAAAAAAACAAAAACGGGGCAATATGCAACCGGAGAAGATGTTTTGTCTAAAATGGCGGCCAAGCACAAAATTGTAGATGATATTTTAAATTTTAGAGAACTCACAAAATTAAAATCAACCTACGTTGATGCTATTCCTGAATTAATAAATCCTAAAACAGGAAGAATACATACAAGTTATGCGCAAGCCGTGGCTGTAACGGGTAGGTTAAGTAGCACGAATCCAAATTTACAAAACATACCCATTCGTTCAGAAAGAGGTAGAGAAATAAGAAAGGCTTTTGTGCCAAGAGATCCAAGTCGAGTATTAGTGAGTGCCGATTATTCACAAATTGAATTAAGAATTGTGGCTGCAATAAGTGGTGATCCAAATATGTGTGAAGCATTTAAACAAGGAAAGGACATTCACACAGCAACAGCAGCTAAGGTTTATGGAATTAGTGAAGATGATGTAACCAAAGAAATGAGGTATAAAGCAAAGAGTGTAAATTTTGGTATTATATATGGACAGGGGGCTTTTGGTTTGGCAGAAAACTTGGGAATTTCAAGAACCGAAGCAAAAGAAATTATTGATAATTATAAAAAAGAGTTTCCGAATATTCAAAAATATATGGATCAACAAATTAACAATGCAAAAGAAGTTGGATTTGTTGAAACCTTAATGGGAAGAAAAAGATGGCTAAGAGATATTAATAGCTCCAACTTTACGGTACGTGGTTTTGCAGAAAGAAACGCAATTAATTCACCAATACAAGGATCAGCCGCTGATATGATTAAGCTAGCCATGATAAGTGTTCATAAAGAGATGAAAAAGAAGCATTGGGAGTCTAAAATGATATTACAAGTACACGATGAATTGGTATTTGATGCGGTAGCAACTGAAATACCAGCACTAAAAGAATTAATATTAAAATGTATGACTTCGGCAATGACCTTACCAAATGATGTACCTGTTGAAGCAGAAATAGGGGTTGGAAAAAATTGGCTGGAAGCGCACTAATCTTTTCTTTTAAAAACAGGAACAGTGCTACAAGGTTCACCAAACATAATGCTCTTTACAGTTGGCCTTAATTTTTGGGTGATGGCTACATATGCGCTTTCTTCTATCTTTGTTTCACCACAACCTTTAATAACAACCCTTTGATCTGTATAGTCTAAAGGATTAACCTCATTAATTTTTTCCAAAATGAGTTGTTCACGTACTTTATGCTCATCTCCAAAATAAACCAACTTGGCCACTGGTTGTAAATAAGAAACAATAAGCATGTTTGCCCACATAGGAATAATAGCATCTGTTGAACAAAAAATACCTACAATTTTATCTGTATATTGGTTCCAATCAATTTGTAATAATGCAGTTCTAAAATCTTTTTCTTTTAAAATAAGCTCCATAAACAAAAAGGGTTTTATATCAAACAAAATAATTTCATTGCTTGGTATAAAAGATGCTAGGTCAATAGTAATTAAACCACTATCTGAAACCTTATTATTGATAATCGCTGACATGGTGCAAAATTAAGTCGTTTTACTAAATTGCTATTTACTATTTACAATAATATATAGCATAAAAAAGCCCCCAATAAGGAGGCTTTAATTATTTATGATGGATAATCTAGAATATTCTAGATCTATTATCTTCAATCTTAGCAATTTTTTTAAGGGAAGTGTTTGATCTAAATAATGAACTTCTTGTTCTGTTTAAAGTCTCTTCTTTAAAAAATCCAACTTCTTGTGTTGCTTGTTTAGCGCTTACATTATTAACAGATACCACAAATACACCAGAATTACCTGCAATTGGTGCACTCACTTTGTTTACTAAAGATTTATTAAATGCAGCTCCAATTAATTTTGGCTCATTTCCTAAACCAGGAATCATTGAATATGTAAAGCTTAAGCTATCTGCTTTTTGAACCAACGCTTTAGCGTTAGAAGCGATTGCATCTAATGAATTACCTTTTAATGTTGGTTTAATTTTCTCCGCCTTTTTTTGATCTCTGATAATTCCTTCCACTTGAGGTTTAACAGCATCAACACTTGCTAAACCAGCTTTATCTTCAGACGTGATAACGGCTACAATATAAGTATCACCTAGCTCTATAGGATCAGAAACATCATTAACATTTTTTTCATAAGTCCAACGAACCAATTGGCGTGTTTCACCTAAACCTTGAATTTCAAAATCATTTGCTTTTATTGCTGTAGCGGGTAAAACTTGTTTCCCTAATTTAACAGCATTTTCATTAAAAGATTTTACATCTTTACTTGAAGAAGCAAATTGTGCAGCGGCAGTTGATGCGGCTGTAATTGTTTCATTGCTTGGTGTAATTGATTTAGATAAATAAGCAATTTTGTATGCAGGTCCTTTTGCAGTTTGTTTTAAAATTTCAACATAGTGATAGCCGAAATCAGTTTTTATAACACTCTTTGTTCCAACTGGATTATCAAAAGCGAAATCATTAAATGCAGGTACCATCTGCGCTTGTGCAAACATTCCTAAATTACCACCCTTTACTTTACTTCCACCATCATCTGAATATTTAGCACATAGCGCTTCAAAAGAAGCTCCGCCTTTAATTGCAGCACTAATACTATCAATTAATTTTTTAGCACTACTATCATCTTTAATTTGTTGTCCATTTTGTGGATTAGTTGTCGCTATTAAAATGTGTCTAACACTTGTACTATCAGACCATTGCTTAACACCTAACACCTTAGCAATCGTATAATTTTTTCCATCTACATAAGGTCCATAGACATTTCCAACACCAACCCCTAAAACAGAGTCTTTGTTGGGTATTTGTAATGTTTTCTTACTTATATAACTATTATAATATGGAATTTCAGAACCTACCTTATTTAAATATACAGCTGCATCAGGAGCCGCTTTAAATGCCTCTTTTAATGCGTTAATTTCATTTTTAGTACTTAAAGAATCTGAAGCAGTTGGAGCTGCACTAAATCCTATGTAACCAATATTTCGTGAAGTTTCTTCCACTTGATAAGCAGCTGGATTCTCTTTTAAATAAGCAGCAATTTCATCATTTGAAACTTTAACACTACTATCTGAAATTGTAGTATAAGGTACGTGCACAAAATTAACAGATGAAATATTATTTAAGTCAGCATATTGTTTATCTGCTAACCATTTTGGAACTTGTACTCCCTTCACCACCAATGCTTGGTATTTATTTCTAATTCTATTTTCAATTGAAGGCGCAATATAAAATTTTTCAATTTGTTTTATTTGTGCAGTATTTTTTGATTTTTTAATTTGAGCAATTGCATTTTTAGCATCATTCACTTTAAATTCTCCAGTAGCTTTATCGGTGAATTCTTGTTTGAATGGAGATTCGTTTCCAAATAAAACATCAGATAATTCTTTATTACCAACAGTGATACCTAATTTATCAGATTCACTTTTAAATAACAATCGAGTAACTTCTTGTTCCCATACATATCCAATCATTTGTTCTCTTTTTACACCCTGAGAAGCATATTGTTGTAATTGGATATCTAATTTTTCGTCAAAATCTACTTTATTTATTACTTCTCCATTTACTTTTCCTAAAGTAGAAGTATCTGTTGCTCCTCTTTTACGACCAATTCCGTCTTGTAAAATGAATGCGATTAAAGCGATTGCAATAATACCAAAGATGATCCAAGCACCTCTTTCTCTAATGTTCTGAATAATTGACATATATGATTAAATTATAGGAAGGCAAAAATAAAGGTTTCTATTAACTAAATAAGCTTAAAGGAATAAAAATGAAGCCTTTTTTAAGTAAAAAGGGTAATTAAAAATTCACAATCATTAAGTGGATAAATTAAAAAATCGTGGATATCCCTATAAAACGAGTGAATAAATCTTAATAACTTAAGAATAAAAAAGGTTGGTGGGGTAAATAAAAAGGATTTGAACGAAAAAAGTACACTTTTATGCCCGTTAATTAACAGTGTATAACCTGTTTATTAAAATAAAAAATGGTTATTCATAAATTATTGAAAAAATAAAACAATACTATTAAACTAGTGTTATAATTAATGTTAGCGTATAAAAATTTATATAGAAAATTAATAATATTACTAAAAAAACAGCTGTGAATAACTTAGATATACACTTATACACAGGC
>CANCEU010000038.1 GCA_947375185.1 Chitinophagaceae bacterium | reverse complement strand
CAAGTAATTGGTGTGGATCCTGCCGTGTTAACTACTGCAAATATCAATGCTAAAATATGGCAACCACTTAAGAGTACTGGCGCTTTTTACCCATCATCATGGGCAATGGAAGACGGATCTTTTGTGAGAATCAACAATATTACCATTGGTCACACAGTAAGCTCAAAACAATTGTCAAAACTTAAAATTAGCAAATTAAGATTTTACTTAACTGGTAATAACCTAGCGCTATTCACACATTACACTGGATATGATCCAGAGGTAAGTGTATCTAATAATGGATTAACGCCAGGTTTAGATTATTCAGCATATCCAAAAAGCAGATCATTTGTATTTGGATTGAACGCATCATTTTAATTGACAAATTTTTAAATTATAGTTATGATTAATAAATCTTTTTATAAATATTTTTTAGCACTATTGCTACCAATCACAATCTTGTCTGGTTGTAAAAAATATTTGGATCAACAACCTATCACAGAGCTAGGTACCAATATGGTATTTAGTGATGTGCCTAATGCAACAAAAGCTGTTGTATCAGTATATAGCCGTTTAGTGGGCGATGCTGGATATGGTATTCGTTTAAGCTTGTACTATCCAGTGGATAATGATGAAATGCAAGGACCAACTGGTGCTGCAGATAACGATCGTCGTGATATTGCACGCTACAGTGCTACTTCGGGTAATGCACAAATCACGAATCCGTTCAATCAAATTTTTACGGGTATTGAATTTGCTAACAACTGTATTGATAATATTCCAGCAATGGACAAATACAAAACAGGAACGGATCAAGAGAAAAAGCAATTACAACGCTTATATGGTGAGTCATTAACTTTACGTGCTCAGTTTTATTTAGAGGCTATCAGAAACTGGGGTGATTTACCTGCACACTTTACTTCAGCATCAAATTTAGCAAATGCAAATCCTTTTCCTAAAGCAACAGACAGAGACTCTTTATATGAAGTGTTGTTAAATGATTTAAAAACTGCAGAGGCTATAGTGCCTTGGAGAAAAGAAGTTGCTTCAATCGGTGATCCAATTGATGAGCGTATTACAAAAGGTGCTGTTAAAGCATTAAGAGCAAGAATTGCATTATACAGAGCAGGTTATTCTTTAAGAAAAAATGGTCAAATGGCACAGGGTTCAAATCCTGCTACTTACTATAAAATTGCATTGGATGAGACCAATGAAATTATTGCATCTGGTCAACATGGTTTAAATGCAAGTTTCAAAGCACTATGGAAAGATCAAGTAGCTGCGCATGCAGTGGCTGATCCAGATGGTGAGTTAATGTTCCAAGCTAGTGCAACTGGTAGAACGGGTGTAGGTGATACTAAGTTGGGATATTATAATGGCCCAACTGTTGGAACATTTGGAAATAAAAGTATCAATGTATTGCCTTCTTATTTTTATGCATTTGACTCAACGGATTTAAGAAGAGATGTTACTTGTGCTGCATACAATGTGAATGCGGATGGAGTTACTAAAGTGGGTCAAGCTATTACTGCAATCAATGATGGTAAATACAGAAGAGATTGGATTACCAATCCAAGTATATCTCCAACTGATGCTGTTCAATACTTAAGTTTAAAATGGCAAATCATTAGATATTCAGATGTATTATTGATGAATGCGGAAGCTGAAAACCAATTAAATGGTCCTACTGCAGCTGCCTATAATTCAATCAATCAAGTGCGTCGTAGAGGATATGGCAAACCAATTGCTACTGCGAATACAACTGTTGATTTACCAGCAGGTTTGTCTCAAGCAGATTTCTTTAAAGCGCTTGTTAAAGAGCGTTCTTTAGAATTGGGCGGAGAAGGTATCAGAAAGTATGACTTAATACGTTGGAACTTATTGGGTACAACCCTTGCAAGTACTAAAGCTACTTTATTAGCAATGTCAACACTTTCAGCTCCATGGAATACTTTACCAACTTCAATGTATTTTAAAACAAATAATACAGCTGATGATGTTGCTGCTTGGAGTAATTCATTCTATAAAGTAGCACCAACAGCAACACCTGCTGGAACTACAAAAGTAGTATGGATGAGTGCTGCAATTAATACAACTGCATTGTCTCGTTTTGCAACTGGATTTACTACGGGTAAATCAGAGTTACTTCCAATACCACAACCGGTATTAGATGCTAACTTTAACATGAAGCAAAATCCTGGATACTAATAATTAATATCATATTTTTAATAAGGCAGTTTTTACTGCCTTATTTTTTTTCTAAAATTTCACCTTATGAATTTGCGCGCCTCTATTTTCGTATTTGCTTTATGCATTTTCACAAATGTATTAATAGCGCAGTCTATTGCATTCCCTACTGCTGAGGGATTTGGTAAATATGCAACTGGTGGTCGTGGAGGTGAAGTTATTAAAGTGACCAATTTGAATGATGATGGCCCAGGTAGTTTTAGAAATGCAGTTTCCCAAAAAAAATCACGCATTGTGGTGTTTGAAGTTTCAGGTACCATTCATCTTCAATCCAAAGTGTCAATCCTAGGAAATGTAACGATTGCCGGTCAATCTGCTCCTGGTGATGGAATTTGTATTGCGGATCAATCCGTTGGCCTTGGAGGAGACAATATTATTGTGAGGTATATGCGTTTTCGTCTAGGGGACAAATTTCAAAATAAAGGCAAGGTAGATTTGAGCGGTGATGATGATGCTTTTGGCGGCAACCGACATAACAATATAATAGTTGACCATTGCAGTATGAGTTGGAGCAATGACGAAGTGTTTTCAATTTATGGTGGTGATAGCACAACTTTACAATGGAACTTAATTGCAGAGCCTTTAAATTATTCTTATCATTTTGAAAAAGGAGATGCTGATTTTGAAAAACATGGATATGGGGGCATTTGGGGCGGAAGCCATTTAAGTGCACATCATAATTTATTTGCACATTGTGTAAGTAGAAATCCGCGTTTTAACGGAGCAAGGTTAGGGGCAGGTGATGAATTTGTAGATTTCACTAATAATGTAATTTACAATTGGGAACATAATAGTGTATATGGCGGCGAAGACGGCAAATATAATATGATCAATAACTATTACCGTCCAGGACCATCAACAAGTACCAATGTGAATCGTAGAATTGTGAATCCTACTACCAATGAAACAAGAGGATTAGGCGAGTTTTATGTTAAAGGTAATTTTGTAGATGGTAATGAAAATGTATCTAACAACAATCGATTAGGAATTGATGTAGACCCTAAAATAAGTGCAGCTCAAAAAATGAATGCCATAAAAGATAAACCATTTGAAACCGTAGCAATAAATATACAAAACCCTAAAGCTGCTTATATTGCTATCTTAAATCATGTAGGTGCTTCTTATAAAAGAGATACCATGGACCAGCGTATTATTCAAGATGTGGTACAACGAAGAGGGGTTATCATTGATGTGCAAGGCCATTACCCTCATGGTACCGCTTACGAAAAAACAATGAGTGCATGGCCTTCTTTAAATACATATCCAAGTTTGAAGGATAGTGATAATGATGGAATGCCAGATTCATGGGAAATAAAAATGGGGCTTGATCCAAATAAAATGGATGATAAAAATTATGGCTTATCAAAGCAATACACTAATATTGAAATGTATTTAAATAGCATTTTAGAATAATGATTATGAAAAAAATAATGTTCGGGATTTTTGCAATCGTATTATGCACTGCTGCAATGCCGGCTAAGAAAATGAAAATATGGTTATGTGGTGATAGTACTATTGCTATTAAACAAACCAATACGTATCCTGAAACTGGATGGGGCATGCCATTTGTATATTTTTGGGATTCTACTGTTCAGGTGAACAACTTGGCAAAAAATGGCCGTAGCACAAAAACATTTATCAATGAAAATTTATGGCAACAAGTAGTTGATGGAGCCGAGGAAGGGGATTATGTTTTTATTCAATTTGGACACAATGACGAATCCGAAGAAAAAAAAGACAGATATACCACTCCAACTGAGTTTAAGGCTAACCTAACCAAATTTGTTAAAGAAGCGCGTGAGAAAAAAGCGATACCTATTTTATTGACGCCAGTTTCACGTCGAAAGTTTGATACTTTGGGCAATGCTGTTGAAACGCATAAAATTTATAGCGCCTTGACGAAAGAAGTAGCAACTACCGAAAATGTTTTATTTATTGACTTGGATACGAAAAGTAGAGCACTGTATCAATCATTTGGAAAAGATAATTCTACATTGCTATTTGTACAATTAAAGCCGGGTGAGCATCCAAATTATCCAGAGGGGAGAATTGATAACACCCATTTTACAGAATTAGGTGCAAGATTGATAGCTCAATTAGTGCTTAAGGAGGTAAAGGAATTACATACTGATTTAAACAATCATATTGTTATCCCAAAAGTGAAATAGATTTTTCTTAAATTGAAATATGCATACCTATGAAGCAAATAATGTATCTAATGAATAAGAAAGTGATCTTTAAATGGGCATTGATTTTGTTTTTAGGTATCTGTACTTTTGATAGCAATGCACAATCTATTTCAAGTCAATATGATTATATAGTAGCCAAGGATAATAGCTCCATTCATCATTCTATACAAGAAGTATTAAATTTAATTCCTTCTGGAAATATAAAACCTGTCCGAATATTTATTAAAAATGGAGTTTATCAGGAAGTAGTAACAGTAGATGCTAGTAAATCTAATATTATTTTAGTAGGAGAAAGTGAAGACAATACTATTATTAGATTCGATAATCATTCGGGAATGCGAGATACTAATGGGGACACATTAAATACATGGACCTGTTCCACTGCATTTATTTACGGCAATGATTTTCAAGCGCAACATTTAACTTTTAGTAATCAAGCAGGATTTAATGCAGGACAAGCTGTTGCATTAAGAGTAGAGGGAAATAGAGCATCTTTTTTTAATTGTAAAATGATTGGATTTCAGGATGTATTATTTTTGAGTGGAAATGGGGTGAAACATTATTTTCAAGATTGTTATATTGAAGGAACAACTGATTTTATTTTTGGTGCTGCTACTGCTTTGTTTGAAAAGTGTTTAATTCACAGCAAGAAAAATTCACATGTAACTGCAGCCTCTACCAATTCTATTATTCCTTTTGGATTTGTTTTTAACAGCTGTACACTAACTGGCGACTCTTTGCTGAATAAGGTTTCTCTTGGTAGACCATGGAGTCCAGCAGCAAGTGTAACTTATATAAATTGTTGGCTAGGTAAACATATTATCGAAGAAGGGTGGAATAATTGGAAGAATCCTGCAAATGAAGCAACCGCTAGATATAGTGAATTTAAAAGTACTGGGCCGGGAGCAAATCCTACAAAAAGAGTAGCTTGGAGCAAACAACTTACCGAAGAGCAAGCTGCAACATTAACCATTTCAAAAATATTTGGAGCATGGCAACCAACAAGAAAATAGGATTTCTTTTTGTTGCAATTACAATTTTGCAATTTGTTTATTTCGCAAATTTATTTGGGCAAACTACAAATACTTATACCAATCCGATTATTCATGAGGATTTTAGCGATCCCGATGCAATCCGCGTTGGTGAACAATATTATATGATTGCCTCTAGTTTTACATCAGTTCCTGGGTTACCCATTTTACAATCTAGTGATTTGGTACATTGGACATTAGTTGGATATGCTTTAAATAATAATACACCCTTTGATTATTATAAAAAAGTACAACATGGTGCAGGAGTGTGGGCTCCAAGTATCAGGTATCATAATGGTGAATTTTATATTTACTATCCCGATCCTGATTTTGGAATTTATATGGTGAAATCAAAAAATATTTTGGGTACATGGAGTGAACCTATTTTGGTTTTGGGAGGAAAAGGGTTAATTGATCCATGTCCTTTATGGGATGACAACGGAAAAGCATATTTAGTGCATGCCTATGCGGGAAGTAGAGCGGGTATCAAAAGCGTTTTGGCAATGAAAGAAATGAGTACATTAGGCACAAAAATCATCAATGATGGAAAATTAATTTACGATGGTCATGGAATTGATCCAACAGTTGAAGGGCCAAAACTATATAAGCGTAATGGTTGGTATTATGTTTTTGCACCCGCCGGTGGGGTGGCTACTGGTTGGCAAATTGCATTAAGGTCTAAAAATATTTATGGGCCTTATGAAAGAAAAAAAGTGATGGAGCAAGGGGCTAGTGCATCAAATGGCCCGCATCAAGGTGCTTGGGTTCAAACAAATAAAGGTGAAGATTGGTTTTTACATTTTCAGGACAAAGGTGCTTATGGGCGCATTACACATTTGCAACCTATGTCTTGGAAAAATGACTGGCCAGTAATTGGAGAAGATAAAGATGGAGATGGAATTGGAAATCCAGTATTAACTTATACTGCTCCTAAAATTGTTGAAGGTGCTAGGTTTAAGAAAATAATGGAAACTAATCCTTTTCAATGGAATGCAAATCCTTCGGCTAATTGGCGAATGGCTTATCAAAATAGCTTTAGACATTATGCAATATTGCAAAATGATAGCGCAACTAATTTATGGAATTTTCCTGCAATGTATTTAAGAAAACTTCCTGCCGAAAAATTTACAGCAACTACTAAAATCACATTTAATAGTTTGCAAAAACAGGAACGAGCTGGCTTGATATTATTTGGGAAATCATATGCGTCAATTGAATTAAAAAATACCGAAATTGGATTAGTTATTAATTATGTAGAATGTAATAAAGCGGATAAAGGATCACAAGAAGTTATCAAACCAATTGCTGCTTTAGCAAATATAAATAATTCAACAAGCATTTATTTTCGTATCCAAATGGAATCAGAAGCGGTCGCCAGCTTTGCTTATAGTATGGATGGTGTTTACTATACAACGCTTGAAAATAAATTTAAAGCTGTTCCTGGTATTTGGGTAGGAGCTAAAATAGGTTTTTATTGTGCATCAAGACAAGTCACTAATGATGCGGGATTTTTAGAGATAAATTCATTTAATATACAATAATCATTTCAACAATTTTATATGAAAAAATTAGTATTACTTTTTTTGTTTTCAATTTCATTAAGTTTAACACATGCGCAATCTAAAAAACAAATTGCTGTAGAAGCGACTGTTAATCAATTAACTGCTGCAATGATTTCAGGAGAAAGAACTGAATTAGAAATAGTTGCTTCTGAACATTTGAGTTATGGACATTCGGGTGGTCATGTTGAAGGGAAATCGGAATTTGTTGAAAAAATAGCAAGTGGTAAATCTGATTTTGTTACAATTGATATCACTGATCAAACAATCGATATTGTAGGAAAGACTGCAATTGTTAGACACCAATTTAATGCAACCACTAATGATGGAGGTAAACCTGGTATTGTAAAATTAAAAGTGCTGCTAATTTTTCAAAAAGAAATTGGAGTATGGAAATTATTAGCAAGACAAGCGGTTAAAGCTTAGCTTTCTTTTTTTCAGATGAAGCGCGTTGGTGTAATTCAGTTGCAAGTACTACATCCTCAAATTCTTTAATTGGACGCTTACTTTCAATTTGCTTTATGAGTAATTCTGCAGCAATGCGCCCCATTTCGTATGCTGGCTGGCTCACTACTGTAAGAGAAGGAGCTAATAAATCAGTTAAGTCAAGGTTACTAAAGCCAACTAATCCCAATTGTTTAGGTATGGCAATATTTTGTTGTTGACAATAACGCATTACATTGGTAGTGATTTTGTCCGAGCAGGCTAGTATAGCATCTGGTTTTTGTTTTGAATTCATCGCATGGGACATAATTTCTGCTACTTCCTCGTAAATAAGTCCTCCATGTAAGCAGTATAAAATATTATTTGGGTCTAGTTTAATATTATGATCTCTTAATGCTGCGGTATACCCCTCAACTCTTTCTTTAGTAATAGATAAGTAAGCAGCGTTGGCAATGCATGCAATATTGCTAAATCCATTTTTTATAAAATGGGTCGTTGCCTCATAAGCAGCCTTGTAATTGTCCACTGAAACCTTATGAATATCGGGGAAATCCACTACTCTATCAAAGGAAACCATATTCATTCCTCTACCATATAATTGTTGAACATGTGAAAAGTCGGAAGTTTCCGCTGAAACCGAAAATATGATGCCATCTACACTTCTTGAAGCTAGGTATTGTAAGGAAGAAATTTCTTTTTCAAAATCCTCCTTACTTTGCGCTATAATTACATTGTAGCCTTTTTCTTGTGCCACGGATTCAATGCCATTAATAGCTTGAGAGAAAAAACTATTGGCAATCTCACATACCAAAACTCCAATTGAGCTACTCCTTTTTTCTTTTAAACTCAATGCAATTGGATTGGGGCGATAATTGTTCTCTTTTGCGTACAAAAGTACTTTTTGCTTGGTCTCGGGGCTAATTTCATAACTATCCCTTAGTGCCCTACTCACTGTGGAGGTAGAAAGGCCTAAAGCTTTCGCAATATCTTTAATAGTTATGGCTTCGAATTTCATTTGTGACCCGCTTTTGAAATATAAAGTTAGTGCATTTTTACGCAATTTATACCGGTATCGTTTGCGTAAAATGCCTTTAATATAAAGGAGTTTTGAATGGGCAAAATGAGCTTATTTCTTTAAATTTATTTTTCTATGAAACGATTGACAATTGCCTGTTTAGCAAGTATTTCTTGCATTTTTGCGACTGCTCAAAAGCAGCCCAATTTTAAAGTAGCAACTACGTCTTTTAAAAAAGACACTATACATGTTGATAAGCCAGTTGCTTTTGCAAATGGGATGCAATTAAGTACAGGTTCCATTAATGGAGCTATTGACTACATGAGTAAAAAAGGTGGTGGTGTTGTTGTCATTTCAAAAGGACAATGGTATTCGGGTCCAATTGTATTAAAATCCAATGTGAATTTACATTTAGACAAGGGTGCTTTATTAATTTTTACTTCCGATTTTTCACAATACCCATTAGTGGTTTCTTCCTTTGAGGGAGTGGATGCTGCAAGATGTCAATCACCAATTTCAGCTGAAAACCAAACCAATATTGCGATTACGGGTGAAGGTGTTATTGATGGAAATGGGATGTATTGGAGACCACTTAAAAAAGAAAAACTCTCTGAAGCAGAATGGAAAAGACATTTACAAGTTTATGGTGGTGCATTAACCGATGATAAAAAAACATGGTATCCAAGTAAGGCTGCTGCGGATGCTTCAAAGGGAAAAGACATTGGCAAATTAGTGGATGGTAAAAAATTAGCTGACTTTGAAAACATAAAAGATTTTTTACGTCCCAATATGTTAAGAATTAGTGGATGTAATAAAGTGTTAATTGATGGAGTAACTTTTGAAAACTCACCTGCATGGACAACGCATTTTTTAATGAGTAAGGATATTACCATTAAAGGCATGAGGGTTAAGAATCCTTGGTGGGGAACCAATACAGATGCTATTGATTTAGAAAGTTGTAGTAATGCAATTTTGGAAGATTGTGTTTTTGATACTGGTGATGATGGCATTACAATTAAAAGTGGAAGAGACGAAGATGGTAGAAAAAGAGGAATGCCTACAGAAAATATTATTGTAAAAAATTGTACGGTATATCATTCACATGGTGGATTTGTTATTGGCAGTGAAATGAGTGGTGGTGCTAAAAATATTTACATTTCTGATTGTAATTTTATCGGCTCTGATATTGGCCTTAGATTTAAAACAGTTCGTGGAAGAGGCGGTGTGGTTGAAAATATTTTTGCGCATAATATTAATATGAAAGACATAGTAGGAGAGGCTATTTTATTTGACATGTATTATGCTGCTGTGGATCCAATTATAACCAATGGTGAAGATGCTGCAAAAGTGGTAGTAGAAAAATTCCCGGTAACCGAAGCAACGCCTCAGTTCCAACATTTTTACTTTGATAATATTTTTTGTGATGGTGCAAGCAAAGCAGTTTTTGTAAGAGGCCTTCCTGAAATGCATATCAAAGATGTAAACTTAGATAAGTTATTTATCAAATCAAGAGAAGGTATTCAAATTGAAGAAGCAACTGGTGTAAATATTAATACCTCAACAATTCTTACTTCAAATCCTGGTCCCATTTTGAATGTGGTTAATTCAGAAAAAATTTCAATTGATACAATTGCAATAAAAAGATTAAATGCAAGTTCGACACCTTTGGTAGAAAAATTTGCAGCAACTGCAATGCAAATTTGGCCAGATTCTTTTGCAGTAAAGCCAGGAGGTAAAGCAAGATGGAGTTATGATCAAGGTGTGATATTAAGAGGGATTGAATCCTTATGGAATGCAACGGGCGACGTAAATTATTTTAAGTATTTGCAACACTCCATGGATTATTATGTAAATGATGCAGGAAATATTTACGATTATAAGCCAGATGATTTTAATTTGGATCATTTGAATAATGGTAAAATACTTTTAACACTTTACCAGGTAACAGGAAAAGAAAAATATAAAAAAGCAATTAATCAATTACACGATCAAATTAAAAGCCAGCCAAGAAATTCTTTGGGTGGCTTTTGGCATAAAAAAATATACCCTAATCAAATGTGGCTAGATGGTTTATATATGGGTGCTGCTTTTTATGCACAGTACGCCAGTGTGTTTCATGATACTGCCGCATTTAATGATATCACCAAGCAATTTGTGTTAGCTGAAAAATATACTAGAGACGCAACTACTGGATTACTTTATCATGCTTGGGACGAAAGTAAACAACAACAATGGGCAAATACCAATACAGGAATGTCTCCACATGTTTGGGCGCGCGCAATGGGTTGGTATGGTATGGCATTAGTAGATGCACTTGATTATTATCCTTCACAAGATGCGGGAAGAGCAACCTTAATTCAGATTTTACAAAGATGGGCTAAGGCAATTGCGCAAGTGCAGGATTCGAAAGACGGATTATGGTTTGATATTTTAGATGCTCCAGCTGATGCACGCAATTATAAAGAAGCTTCCGCTTCAAGTATGTTTACGCGTGTGTTATTAAAAGCAGTAAGACAAGGATATATTGGAAATGAATATTTGTCCAACGCTAAAAAAGGCTATGATGGCATTGTATCTAATTTTATTGTAAATGAAAATGGTCAATTAAATTTAAATGGAACGGTAAGTGTTTCTGGTTTAGGTGGGAATCCTTATCGTGATGGAAGCTTGGATTATTATTTTAAAGAGCCAGTGGTGGTGAATGATCCAAAAGGGATGGGAGCATTTTTACAATGCGCAGTAGAGGCTGAGTTTACTCAAACTAATGCAAAGCATCCTGTTGTATTATTAGATGCATTCTACAATAATGAAATAAAAAAAGATGCATTTGGTAATGATACAAGATGGCATTACGCATGGGAGGATTTATCAAATGGAGGCTTCAGCATGTTTGGAAAACAATTTGAAAACAAAGGAGCTACTTTACACACCTTGACAACCGCACCAACAGCAGCTTCATTAAGTAAAGCAAGTGTATATATAGTTGTGGATCCTGATAATGTGAAAGACAATCCCAATCCAAATTATATGAATGCCCAAGATGCAAATGTAATTGCCAATTGGGTAAAAGACGGTGGTGTTTTAATATTACTTGCCAATGATAGTGCGAATTGTGATTTAGTACATTTTAATAGCTTATCTAATAAATTTGGAATTCAATTTACTAATGAGTCAATCAATATGGTAAAAGGAAATGCATTTGAAATGGGCGCCGCTTATACTACATATCAAAATGGAGTCATAAAATATCGCAATAAAATATATGTAAAAGAGGTAAGCGCTTTAAATATTACGGGTAATGCAAAACAATTAGCTATAGCAGATAATAAAATTGTAGCGGCAATTAGTGCATATGGAAAAGGACAAGTACTTGCCGTTGGCGATCCTTGGTTATATAATGAATATGTAGATGGAAGAAAATTGCCATTTGGATTTCAAAACTTTGAAGCCATGAAGCAAATTGCACAATGGGCTTTATCAAATAATAAAAAATAGAAGTAATTCAAATTGGCTTGATGCGTAAAACTAAAAATATACTTTGTCTTATGGTTGCATTCATGATGCAATCCCTATTGACCTATGCAAATGGGCCAGTATGGAAAGTAAGTGCAAGCGGTAATGGACAGTTTACCACAATTCAAGCAGCCATTGATCATATACCAGATAGAGAACATTCATTTATTCATATTGAAATTGAAGCAGGTATTTATAACGAGAAATTATTTATTAAAAAAAGCAATTTTGATTTAGTAGGGGAAGGCATTGATAAAACCATTATCACACAATCTATAGCGCGCGATGCTTGGCGATGTGATCATAATGATGACTGGGGAGTAGCAACTGTTAATGTTGATTCATGTAGTAAGGTAAACTTTAGCAACTTAACCATTCAAAATAGTTATGGTTTTGAAAATACTGCTGCGGTAAAAATTTCTTGTGCATTAGATTCAACTCAATTTAAAATAGTGCAACCTAATGGACACCAAATGGCATTCAGAAGTTTTTATGCTACACAATTAAAATTTACCAATTGCCACTTTAAAGCATTTGGTGGAGATACGATGAGTCCATGGAATACAACCAATGGCATGTTTTATTTTAAAGACTGTGTCATGGAAGGCGGTGTTGATTTTTACTGTCCTCGTGGTTGGGCTTATGCTGAAAATTGCACATTCATAAGTCATACAGGCCCAGCTGCCATATGGCATGATGGCTCGTTACATGAAGATGCTAAATCGGTATTGGTGAACTGTAACTTTACAGGATTTGATGGATTTAATTTAGGTAGGTATCATAGAGACGCACAATTTTATTTAATTAGCTGTCACTTTGCTACGAATATGTCGGGGGAGAATATTTATCAGGTAAAAACAACCAATACTTTAAGTTGGCCTAGGAGGGTTTATTACTTTGGTTGTGATGGTGGACAAGAAAAAAATAAATTTTATACAAATAATTTAAAAGCTGCTAAGGGAAATCCTAAGGCAGGAGATATTAATGCAAATTGGGTATTTGGAGACAGATGGAATCCACTGCTTCAAAACTAATTTAAAAGTATCCTTGTAAATAATAAATGATTAATAAAGTTATAATGAGCTTAACTGTTTTAAATAAATCAATTGCGCAAAAGGACACAAACCTTAAAATTCCTATTACAGAAAAAGTAATACAGTTTGGTACGGGTGTTTTGTTAAGAGGATTACCGGATTATTTTATCCATAATGCCAATCAGCAAAATATTTTTAATGGTAGTATTGTTGTAATAAAATCTACAAGTACAGGTGGAGTGAATGAGTTTGCCGATCAAGACTCCATGTTTACCCATTGTGTTCGCGGGGTATATGGTGGTGAAAATGTAGACAGGTATTTTGTAAATACATCTATTAGTAGAGTGCTTGCTGCAGCTAGCGAATGGAATCAAGTCATTACATTGGCCAAATCAAATGATATTGAAATTGTTATTTCTAATACTACCGAAGCGGGAATGGTGTTAGATGAAAATGACATTATCTCGAAAGGGGCTCCTAGTTCATTTCCGGGTAAGTTATTGGCTTTATTATATGAACGCTGGCAATATTTTAATGGCGACATAAATAAGGGTTGGGTAATACTCCCCACTGAATTAATGCCCGACAATGGAATTTTATTAAAGGAGCTAGTAAACAAATTAGCCATCATTAATCAACTGCCAACTGAATTTGTAAAGTGGATGAATGAGGCCAATGAATTTTGCAATACATTGGTAGATAGAATTGTTCCTGGAAAGCTAAGCGATGTTGAAATGGAAACCCTAGAAACTAAGTTAGGCTACAGGGATCAGTTATTAATTACAAGTGAGCCGTTTGCTTTATGGGCTATAGAATCCAATAAAGCAAGTACCATTGCAAAATTATCATTTGCAACAATTGATGATAGCATTACAATTGCACCAAGCATTGTAAAATTTAGAGAACTTAAATTAAGGTTATTAAATGGTACGCATACATTTAGTTGCGCAGTGGCTATTTTAGCAGGATTCGAAACGGTTATTGATGCCATGAATGATTCAGGATTTAAAAAATTCATCCATAATTTAATTCATAATGAATTGGTTTCATGTGTCGTAAGTGATACAATAACGCAAACCGAGGCAACTCAATTTGCCAATAAAGTATTAGAACGTTTTGCTAATCCATATATCCAACATAAGTGGACAAGCATTGCAATGAATTTTGAAGAAAAAATGAAAATGCGCAATGGGTATTTAATGGATACTTATGCTAAGCGTAATTCAAATGCTGCTAGCTGCATGAGTTTGGGATTTGCGGCATTTGTAATTTATATGGAACAAGCACATCATATTAAGGTGTCTCTTGAAAATTATTGCGACAGCACTTTATTTATTGAGCAAGTTGACAAGTGGATCAATGATATTAATTCAAAAGGAATGAAAAATATTTTAGCATCATGAAACAATTAATTTTAAAAGTAAATCCAAAGGACAATGTACTTGTTGCTTTGCAAAATTTAAGCAAAGGCGATAGTATTGTTTATGAGCAAAATAATATTGTTTTACAAGAGGATATTCCTGCAAAGCATAAATTTTATATTACAAGTTTAAGTAAGGGCAGTGAAGTTATTATGTATGGTTTATTGGTTGGGAAGGTAACAATGGATGTTGCTGCAGGTGTGCGTATGTCCACTGATAATTTACACCATGCTTCAGAGCCTTATGTGTTTAAGCCATATGATTACAGCTGGGTAGCACCTGATGTTTCAAAATTTGTAGGAAAAACATTTAATGGATATCACCGCGAAGATGGTAGAGTGGGCACTGCAAATTATTGGTTATTTATTCCAACAGTATTTTGTGAGAATAGAAATTTAGATGTAATAAAGGAAGCATTGCATAATGAATTGGGCTATTCCGTTTCTAATCAATATAAAAATTACACGAAGGACTTAATTCAAGCTTTTAAGGAAGGTAAAAATTTAGAGGAGTCTATTTCATTAGCGCCAAATACACTTTCTAAAAACAGAGTGTTTGAAAATATTGATGGCATTAAATTTTTAAATCATCAAGGAGGTTGCGGTGGTATTCGCCAGGATGCAGCTGTATTAAGTAAACTATTAGCTGCATATGCCGATCATCCTAACGTTGCAGGTATTACGGTGTTGAGCCTAGGTTGTCAAAATTTACAATTATCTGATTTTGAAAAAGATATAAAAGAGCGCAATCCAAATTTCAACAAACCACTTTATATTTTTGAACAACAAAAATCATTAAGCGAACCTGAATTAATTGCATCCTCGATAAAAGCGACTTTTAAGGGATTAATTGAAGCCAATAAACAAAAACGTGCACCAGCAGGACTGAATAAATTATGTTTGGGTGTGAAGTGTGGTGGAAGTGATGGCTTTAGTGGTATTTCTGCAAATCCTGCAGTAGGCTATTGTGCCGATTTATTAGTAGGATTGGGTGGAACCGTTTTATTAGCTGAGTTTCCAGAACTATGCGGTGTGGAGCAGGAATTAATTAACAGAACTATTGACCCAGCTGCAGCGCATAAGTTTATTCATTTAATGAAATCTTATTCTGATTCAGCATTACAAGTGGGATCAGGTTTTCATATGAATCCATCACCTGGTAATATTAAGGATGGATTAATTACAGATGCTATTAAAAGTGCGGGTGCTGCAAAAAAAGGAGGCAACTCTCCAGTCGTAGATGTATTAGATTACACCGAGCCTGCTACTAAAACAGGATTGAATTTGGTTTGTACGCCAGGTAACGATGTAGAAGCTACCACTGGAAAAGCTGCAGCAGGAGCGACACTTATTTTATTTACAACAGGCTTGGGTACACCAACTGGTAATCCTGTTTGTCCTACTATAAAAGTGGCAAGTAATTCTTCATTAGCAAAAAGAATGGCGGATATCATTGACATAGATACAGGTCCAATTATTGAAGGTGAAAAAACCATTGCCGAAATGGGAGCCGAAATTTTAGAGTATTGCATTAAGGCAGCTAGCGGTGAAGTAACACCAAAAGCAGTATTATTAAATCAAGATGATTTTATTCCATGGAAGCGTGGAGTAAGTTTATAAAGCATAAATATATAATTGTATGAAATCGTTCTTAGACGAAAACTTCTTATTAAAAACAAAGACAGCACAAACCCTATATCATGAGTATGCGCAACAAATGCCATTGATTGATTATCATTGTCATCTTTCTCCACAACAAATTGCAGAGAATATAAATTTCAGAAACATAACGGATGCATGGTTATCGGGCGATCATTATAAATGGCGCGCAATGCGTACCAATGGGGTAGATGAATCTTATTGCACTGGCAACAAGAGTGATGAAGAAAAATTTATAAAATGGTCTGAGACTGTTCCTTATACAATGCGCAATCCATTATATCATTGGACACATTTGGAGTTGCAAAGATATTTTGGAGTAAAAGAAATATTAAACCCTACTAGTGCAAAAGGAATTTACGACGCTACTTCGGCAATGTTACAAGACCCTAACTATTCAACACAGGGATTGATTCAAAAAATGAATGTACGTGTAATTTGTACTACCGATGATCCTATTGATTCTTTGGAATATCATCAACAAATTAAAGAGCGTAATTTTGGTACCAAAGTTTTACCTGCTTTTCGTCCTGACAAAGCAATGGAAGTAAGTAATGCAACTAATTTTGTGAGCTATGTTCAAAAAATTGAAAAAGCATCTGGTATTTCCGTTTCTACATTTGATGACTTTTTATACGCGTTACAAAATAGACACGATTATTTTGCAAGCATGGGTTGTAATGTAAGTGATCATGGATTAGAAGAAATTTATGCTGAAGATTTTACAGGTACTGAGATTGAAGCCATATTTGTAAAAGTACATAGCGGTAAAGAATTGAATTTAACCGAACAGCACAAGTTTAAATCATGTATGTTATTGCATTTTGCAGAGTGGGATTGGGAAAAAGGATGGATTCAACAATATCATTTAGGTGCGTTAAGAAATAACAATACACGCATGCTACAAAAGTTGGGACCTGATACTGGATGGGATAGTATAGGAGACTTTTCTCAAGCGGCAGCGTTGTCTAAATTTTTAAATAAATTAGATAGTGAAGATAAATTAGCGAAGACCATTGTTTATAATTTAAATCCGGCTGACAATGAATTAATGGCAACCATGATTGGAAATTTCAATGATGGTAGCGTTGCTGGGAAAGTGCAATATGGTAGTGGATGGTGGTTCTTGGATCAAAAAGATGGCATGGAACGACAAATAAATGCATTGAGCAATATGGGGTTATTAAGTCGTTTTGTAGGAATGTTAACCGACTCCAGAAGCTTTTTATCTTATCCAAGACATGAATACTTTCGTCGTATTGTATGTAATTTGTTTGGTAATGAAATAGAAGAGGGCGAACTTCCGAACGATATAGCATGGACTGGTAAAATAATTCAGGACATTTGCTTTAATAATGCCAATCAATACTTTGGTTGGGAGGCTCCTTTATAAAAAATTAAATATGAGTGTATTAGATAGTTTTAGTTTACAAGGAAAAACCGCTTTAGTAACCGGTTGTAATAAAGGAATTGGTTATGGTATGACATTAGCATTGGCCGAGGCCGGCGCCAATATTATTGGTATGTCTAGTGGAGGAGATGATGCTGACATTAAAGTCGCCGTAGAAAAAACAGGCCAAAGTTTTACTTATTTTCAAGTGGACTTAGGGGATAGAGCACAGATATATGCATTTGTTGAAAAAGTAGCTACTACTCAAATTGATATCTTGGTAAATAATGCGGGTATTATTATGCGCAGTCCTGCTGCAGAACATCCTGATGAGTATTGGGATAAAGTGATGTCCATAAATTTAGACGCTCAATTTATTTTATCTAAAGCCATTGCAAAACAAATGTTACAACGAGGCAAGGGTAAAATTATTTTCACTTGTTCTTTATTAAGTTTCCAAGGAGGTATTAATGTTCCTGGTTATGCTGCTGCTAAATCGGCACTAGCAGGCTTAGTGAAAGCGCTTGCCAATGAGTGGGCATCAAAAGGAATTTGTGTGAATGGCATTGCCCCGGGATATATTGAAACTGATAACACAAAAGCATTAAGGGAAGATGTTGAAAGAAATAAATCTATCTTAGAGCGAATTCCTGCAAAGCGTTGGGGTACACCTGATGACTTTAAAGGACCTGTCGTATTTTTAGCATCCGAAGCTTCAAATTATGTGAATGGTGCGATATTATTAGTTGATGGAGGATGGATGGCAAGGTAAAGAAAAAACCCAGTGTGGTTTTTGAAGTATAGCAAAGTAAGTAATATTAATAAACGAATTATGGAAATAAGATTTACACAAAGCCCTCAGGAAACGGCAGCAATGCAAACACAGGCGTTAAGAGATCATTTTTTAATTTCAAATTTATTTGAGGATAATCAAATTAAATTAACCTATACACATTATGACAGGGTTATAGTAGGTGGAGTAAAGCCAGTAAATGTTTCGGTTGCCTTACCGAATCCTTCGGAATTAAGGGCTGAATATTTTTTAGAGCGCCGTGAAATAGGCATTATCAATGTGGGGGGCAATGGAACTATAGTTGCTGATGGCACAACATATGTCATTTCAAAAATGGATTGTTTGTATTTAGGCAAAGGAACGCAAGCAGTTTCTTTTGCTTCTGAAGATGACAATAATCCAGCTTTATTTTATATTTTATCAGCTCCTGCGCATCATGCGTATCCTGCAGCAGTTTGCAAAAAAGTAGATGCACAACCAGTTGAATTAGGTGCATCGGCTACTTCTAATAAAAGAACGGTTTACAAATACATACATTTGGAAGGTATTAAGAGTTGTCAATTGGTAATGGGATTAACTGTTTTGGAAGAAGGTTCTGTTTGGAATTCGGTTCCGCCACATACCCATACACGCAGAATGGAAGTGTATTTTTATTTTGATTTACCAGCAGCGCATCGTGTGTTTCATTTTATGGGCGAACCTCAAAAAACACAACATATTGTAATGGCAAATCATGAAGCAACCCTATCGGCACCTTGGAGTACACACTTTGGATGTGGTACAAGTAATTATGGTTTTATTTGGGGCATGGCTGGTGAAAATTTAGTATATACCGACATGGATCCAGCACCTATTAATACATTGGCATAAATAGATTAATCTCAATGAAGAAAGTATTTTGTTTTGGAGAAATTTTATTGCGCTTTTCACCCAATTTGCAAAAGCAATGGATACATGAGCATAATATGCCAGTGTTTATTGGTGGAGCGGAGCTAAACGTAGGAAAGGCTTTAGCGAATTGGCAAGTGCCAGTAAAGTATTGCACGGCCGTTCCTGATAATTATATTTCACAAGAAATTATAGACTCTTTGCAAGCGGAAGGTATTGACACTTCAGCTATTTTATTAAGTGGAGAGCGCATTGGTTCATATACATTGCCTATGGGGGCTGATTTAAAAAATGCAGGTGTAATTTATGATCGTGCTTATTCATCTTTTTCTTTTTTAAAGAATGGGATGATTGATTGGGACAAAGTTTTGGAAGGATATGATTGGTTTCATTTTACTGCCATTAGTCCAGCACTCAATCCTAGCATAGTTGAAGTATGTGAAGAGGCTTTGCAATTTGCAACTAAAAAAGGAATGACTATTTCGGTGGATTTAAATTATAGAGCAAAGTTGTGGCAGTATGGTAAAAAGCCAGTGGAAATAATGCCATCACTTATTAAATATTGCCATGTAGTGATGGGGAATATTTGGAGTGCCAATCAATTGTTGGGAACTCAGTTAGATCCTGCATTGAACGAAGCATGTGAAAAAGAATTTTATATTGCACAAGCTGAAAATGTTTCCAAAGAAATTATGGCTAGCTATCCTTTATGTACAACAGTTGCCAATACTTTCCGATTTTCCGAAGGGGAAGCTGTTCGATATTATGCAACTTTAACTTCTAGCGAAAAACATGTAGTATGTAAGGAACATTTTTGCGAAAACGTTATCGATAAGGTAGGCAGTGGCGATTGCTTTATGGGCGGACTTATTTTCGGATTAGTACATACCGATTTTTCTTTTGAACAAGTTATAAATTTTGCTGCAAGTGCCGCATTTGGTAAATTGCAGGAAGTGGGTGATTACACAAAACAATCTATTCAATTAATACAGTCTAGATATTAAATAATACATATGCATAGCATCGATAAAGTGTCTCAACACATTCTTACTTCTAAATTAATCCCACTTTTTTACGAAAACGATGTAGTCGTTGTAAAGGAAGTTGTAAAAGCATTGTATGCAGGTGGTATAAGAACCATTGAGTTTACGCATAGGGGTGTAAATGCTTTAGAGAATTTTAAAGTGCTAGTTGCTTTGAAAAATGAAATGCCCGATTTGTATTTAGGTATCGGCACTATCAAAAATGAGGAAGATGCAAAAAAATATATTGATGCAGGGGCTGATTTTTTAATTAGTCCAGTATTTGATGCATCTGTTGCTGATATCGCTTACTTGCATAAAGTTTTATGGATACCAGGTTGCATGACACCAACCGAAATTCATAATGCTCAAAATGCTGGTTGCACAATTGTGAAATTATTTCCGGGCAATGTGTTAGGTCCTGGATTTATTGAAGCGATTAAACCTTTATTTAGCGGAGTTCACTTTTTAGTAACTGGTGGTGTAGATGCTACGGAACAAAGCATCATGTCCTGGTTAAATGCCGGTGCTGCTGGTGTTGGATTGGGGAGCAAATTAATTACTAAAAGTGTGTTAGCGAATAAACAATATGATGAACTAACAACTGCTTCAAAACAATTATTATCCATTGAAGGTTTAAAATAATTTTATGCAGAAAAAGATTGGGAATATTAGATGGACAATTTGCGCACTGGTATTTTTTGCCACTACAATCAATTATTTAGATAGAGCCGTAATTAGTTTATTGAAAAGCACCCTCACTAAAGAACTAAAGTGGGATGATGCCGATTATGCTAATGTTGAAATTGCATTTAAAATTAGTTATGCCATTGGATTAATGTTGGCAGGAAGAGTCATAGATAAAATTGGAACAAAGAAGGGATATAGCTGGGCAACAGGTTTATGGAGTTTATCAGCCATAGCACATGCATTTGCAAAAAATGTATTTGGTTTTGCAGCAGCAAGAGCGGCATTGGGTGTTACAGAAGCAGGTAATTTTCCAGCTGCTATTAAAACCACAGCAGAGTGGTTTCCTAAAAAAGAACGCGCGCTGGCAACAGGTTTATTTAATTCAGGATCTAATATTGGTGCAATAGTTGCACCATTAACTGTACCATTTATTGCCGTGAATTATGGATGGCAATGGGCATTTGTGATTACCGGTTTGTTAGGACTTATTTGGTTATTCTTTTGGCAAAAATATTATCGTACACCTGCTACCCATCCTAAAATTACACCCGAAGAGTTAGCGTATATTAATTCAGATATCGAACCTTTGGAAATGAATGAAGCACCCAAGTTGGAGAAAAAATATACCTGGGGTATGCTATTGGGTTATAAACAAACCTGGGCTTTTTCAATTGGTAAATTATTGACCGATCCTATTTGGTGGTTTTATCTTTTTTGGTTACCTGACTTTTTAGAAAGTCAATATCATTTAAAAGGAACACAAATTGCTTTACCTGTTGCTGCAGTATATAGCTTATCGGTAATAGGAAGTATAGGTGGTGGATGGATTCCTTTAAAATTAATTAGTAAACAATGGCCTGTGTTTAAAGCACGTAAAACGTCCATGTTGCTATATGCCTTTTTAGTATTGCCTATTTTATTTGCACAATATTTGGGCTCAATTAATATGTGGTTGGCGGTACTTGTAATTGGTATTGCGGCTGCAGCACACCAAGCATGGAGTGCAAATATTTTTACTACCGTGAGCGATATGTTTCCTAAACATACCATCGGATCGGTAACTGGTATTGGTGGAATGTTCGGAGCTATTGGAGGTATTTTATTATCCTTATTGGTACAAAAGAATTTATTTGTTTATTATCGTGGCATTAACAAAATTGAAATCGCATATTATATCATGTTTGCAGTTTGTGCACTTTCCTATTTACTTGCATGGTTAATCATGCATTTGTTGGTGCCAAAGGTGAATGTGATTGAGGATTAGTATTGTTGCAAATTATTTTAATTTGTTTTATACCAACTTTCAGTTCTGCCCAATAAAGAGATACCCCAATATCCTCTAATCTTAATTTTTGTAGCAGACTCAACTGTAATTTTACTGGAATAATATTTGCCTTCTCTTGGATCGTAAATAGCACCTTCTTTCCATGTGTCAATATCATTAAAAATGAAATCAGATAAAATGGTTAATCCCATTAATTCTCTATTTCTTAATTTAGGATCAGGATTTTTGCTATCTTTTGGGTCGCTTCCAGTACCCCAAACAACTTTACCAAAGTATTTATTTTGTTTTTTGAAAATTAATATTTTGGCATCCTTCTTTTCATTTACCCAGGTCCCTAAAATAGCATCTCCTTTATTTTGAGCAATTAT
>CANCEU010000037.1 GCA_947375185.1 Chitinophagaceae bacterium | reverse complement strand
AAGTTATTGCTAAACCCCAGCACCAAGGTGTTTCTACGCGGTTTAGAAAGAGATTTAGGGGTTAGTAGTAATACGGTAAGAACAGAATTAAACAAGCTCTCTGAAATGCAGCTTATTGAAGAGCAAGAACAGCATGAGGGCGATAATGCTAAACTAAAACAGTACGGAGCCAATACTAAGCATCCATTATTTAATTCGTTGCGCGGTATTATTTTACAACATGTAGGCCTCGATAAAATTGTAGATAGTATACTAAATAGACTAGGTAATGTAGACCAAGTTTGGCTTACCGGCGATTTAGCACAAGGCAAAGATTCGCCATTTGTAGATTTGGTAATTGTGGGCGATATTGAAAAAGCGTATTTGTATCAGTTAATTGAAAAAGTAGAACCGCAGATTAATAAAAAAATTAGGGTGGCGGTTTATTGTGTGAAGGAGTTTAAGGAGGGGGTGATGAAGGATGGAGGGGTGATGATGCGATTGGTGGGGGATTAGTGTGGTCCACACTAATTTGGAGTGTTTATAGATATTCATAAATCATTAATAAGTTGAAAATCAAGTACTTTACATGTTTGATTTTTTGTTTATGGGTTACCAGAAAAGGTTGAAAAATAGGTTAAGTGTGCGCAGTTTTTATGCGTTATTTTAAAGAATAATATACATGAAAATAGCAGTTGTAGGAACAGGATATGTTGGATTAGTTACTGGAACTTGTTTTGCAGAAACGGGCAATAAGATTACATGTGTGGATATTGATGAAGTGAAGGTAGAAAAACTATCTAATGGGCAGATAACTATATACGAACCAGGACTGGAGAAGATATTTTTAAGAAACATAAAAGAGAATCGCCTAGCATTTACTAATAATTTGGAAGAAGCAATTGAAAATGCGGAGATTATTTTTTTAGCCTTGCCAACACCTCCAGGTGCGGATGGTAGTGCGGATTTAAAATATGTATTGGGTGTTGCGGATCATTTAGGAAAAATATTAAAAGGCTATAAGGTAATCGTAAATAAAAGCACGGTGCCAGTAGGTACCGCCGATAAAGTAAGTGCCGCGATTGCTGCAAATTACAAAGGCGAGTATGATGTGGTGAGCAACCCAGAGTTTTTAAGAGAGGGGGTTGCGGTGGATGATTTCATGAAGCCAGATAGAGTGGTGGTTGGAACAAGGTCAGAAAGAGCTAAAAAATTAATGAATGATTTATACGCTCCATTTGTAAGACAGGGTAACCCTGTGATTTTTATGGATGAGCGTAGTTCTGAATTAACTAAATACGCAGCCAATAGTTTCCTTGCCACTAAGATCTCTTTCATGAATGAGATTGCACAACTATGTGAGCGGATGGGAGCGGACGTGGATATGGTAAGAAGAGGCATTGGTAGTGACGACAGAATCGGTAAACGTTTTTTATTCCCAGGCATTGGGTATGGAGGATCTTGTTTCCCAAAAGATGTGCAAGCCTTAATTATGTCATCGGATGAAGTGGGATATGATTTTGAGATATTAAAAGCGGTTGAAAAAGTAAACGCCAATCAAAAGCTACACTTGGTTGAAAAGATTAAGGCATACTACAATCATAATTTACAAGGCAAGCATTTTGCATTATGGGGCCTAGCTTTTAAGCCTAATACGGATGATATTAGAGAAGCACCAGCATTGAGTATTATTGAGGCTTTAACAAGTGCAGGCGCAACGGTTACAGCTTATGACCCAGAAGCCATGACAAATGTAAAAGGACAAATAGGAGACAAGATTAAATATGCCGAAAATCAATACCAAGCTTTGGAAGGAGCTGCAGCATTAATAATTGCAACAGAGTGGAGTGAATTTAGAACACCCGATTTTGAGCAAATGGATCAAAAGTTAAAGAAAAACAAAATCATCTTTGATGGCAGAAACTTATTTGATTTATGCAAGATGAGGGAACTAGGGTACCATTATGAGAGTATTGGTAGAAGTGAATTAGAATAACAATAAGTTCATGTCTCAAAAAAGAATATTAATTACAGGAGCAGCCGGATTTTTAGGATCGCATTTAAGTGATAGATTCATCAATGAAGGTTACTATGTAATTGCGATGGATAACTTAATTACGGGTGACTTACAAAACATTGCGCATTTAAAAAGTAACCCCAATTTTGAGTTTATCCATCATGACGTTACTAAGTATATTGAGATAGAAGGAACATTAAATTATATTTTACACTTTGCATCACCAGCAAGCCCAATTGATTATTTAAAAATACCTATACAGACTTTAAAAGTAGGTGCAATGGGTACGCATAATTTATTGGGTCTAGCAAAAGCTAAGGGTGCAAGAATATTGGTGGCAAGTACGAGTGAAGTTTACGGCGATCCTTTGGTGCATCCACAAACGGAGGAGTACTGGGGTAATGTAAATCCGGTGGGTCCAAGAGGTGTGTATGACGAAGCAAAACGTTATATGGAAAGCATCACAATGGCTTACCATACATTTCATCATGTAGAGACAAGAATCATTAGAATATTTAATACCTATGGTCCAAGAATGCGCCTGAATGATGGACGTGCATTACCTGCATTTATTGGTCAAGCATTAAGAGGAGAAGACCTGACTGTGTTTGGAGATGGCTCTCAAACCAGAAGTTTTTGTTTTGTGGATGATTTAGTGGAAGGCATTTATAGATTATTATTAAGCGACTACTCAGGTCCTGTGAATATTGGAAACCCGAATGAAATTAGCTTAAAGGATTTTGCAGAAGAGGTTTTGAAATTAACAGGATCTACGGTGAAAATTGTATACAAGGAATTACCTGTAGACGATCCTAAGCAAAGACAACCCGATATCACAAAAGCAAAAACATTATTAGGATGGGAGCCAAAAGTTGATCGTGCCGAGGGTTTAAATAAAACCTACCATTATTTTAAAGCATTGCCACCAAGCGAGTGGGCTAAACTTCCTAAAGAATTTAATAGTAACAAGTAAATGAAAAAAGCAATTATTACAGGCATTACAGGTCAAGATGGGGCTTACCTAGCTGAATTCTTATTAAAAAAAGGCTATGAAGTTCATGGTATTAAAAGAAGGTCTTCCTTAATTAATACCCAAAGAATTGATCACATATATGAAGATTCGCATACACCTAATAGACATCTGCATTTACATTATGGCGATTTAACGGACAGTACTAACCTAATACGTATTATTCAAGAAGTTCAACCTGACGAAATTTACAACTTGGCAGCAATGAGTCATGTACATGTAAGTTTTGAAGAGCCAGAATACACTGCTAATGCAGATGGAATTGGAACGCTTAGAATTTTAGAAGCAGTACGTTTATTAGGTTTAACTAAGAAAACAAAAATATACCAAGCATCTACATCAGAATTATATGGCTTAGTACAAGCAGTACCTCAATCTGAAACCACACCTTTCTATCCACGTTCTCCATATGCCGTTGCAAAATTATATGCATACTGGATTACTGTAAACTATAGAGAAGCATATAACATGTATGCATGTAATGGTATTTTGTTTAATCATGAGTCGCCGCAAAGAGGAGAAACTTTTGTGACAAGAAAAATTACAAGAGCAACAGCAAAAATTGCTTTAGGTATGGACAATTGTTTGTACTTAGGAAACTTAGATGCAAAAAGAGACTGGGGTCATGCAAAGGATTACATTGAAGGAATGTATTTGATTCTGCAACAAGAAAAACCGGAGGACTTTGTTTTAGCAACCGGCATTACTACAACTATTCGCGATTTTGTAAAAATGAGTTTTGCGGAGTTGGGAATTGAACTAGGATTTAGAGGAAAAGATGAAACAGAGGAAGGGTATGTGGTAAAAAATACGGGTGAATATAAATTGGAAGAAGGAGCTGTGGTTGTAAAAGTTGATCCTAAATATTATAGACCAACAGAAGTTGATTTATTAATTGGAGATCCTACAAAAGCAATGACTCAATTAGGCTGGAAACCTAAATATGATTTAGCAGGATTGGTTAAGGAGATGGTAGCAAGTGATGTTTCCTTATTTAAAAAGGAATTGTATATTAAACAAAGCGGATTCTAATCATGGAGCAAACTGCTAAAATATATATTGCTGGCCACAGAGGAATGGTAGGTTCTGGAATAGAGCGCAAACTAAGAAAAGAAGGGTATAATAATATTGTTACAAGAACTTCTGCTGAATTAGATTTAAGAAACCAGCAAGCTGTAAATGATTTTTTTGAAAAAGAAAAACCAGCATATGTGATACTTGCTGCTGCAAAGGTAGGAGGCATACATGCCAACAATACTTATAGAGCAGAGTTTATTTACGATAACTTAATGATTGAGGCGAATATTATTCATGCAGCTTATTTGAATAAGGTTACTAAGTTATTGTTTTTAGGCTCTTCTTGTATTTATCCTAAAATGGCTCCACAACCTTTAAAGGAAGAGTACTTATTAAGTGGGCATTTAGAACCTACCAATCAACCCTATGCCATAGCAAAAATTGCTGGTATAGAAATGTGTGATAGTTATAGAGCACAGTATGGGTGTAATTTTATTTCTGCAATGCCTACAAATTTGTATGGTACCAACGACAATTACCATCCTGAAAATTCACATGTACTTCCTGCATTAATTAGAAGAATTGTTTTAGCAAAAAAAAATAATGAACCAGCTGTTACTATTTGGGGTACAGGAACGCCAAGAAGAGAATTTTTACATGTAGATGATTTAGCAGATGCATGTTATTTCTTATTGCAAAACTATAATGAACAGGGCTTGGTGAATATTGGTTGTGGTACTGATGTTTCTATAAAAGAGTTAGCAGAGTTGATCGTTGACGAAGTTGGATATGAAGGTCAACTTGTGTTTGATACAGCAAAACTAGATGGCACACCAAGAAAACTAATGGATATAAATAAAATAGATGAACTTGGTTGGAAATCTAAAATTAATTTGAAAAATGGAATAAAAAAAACAGTCAATGAAGTTAATAATTTGTTTTAAAATAATAATATGAAAGTAGTAATTCTCGCAGGAGGACTAGGAACAAGATTAATGGAGGAAACAGAAGCTAGACCTAAACCAATGGTTGAGGTAGGTGGTAAGCCTATTTTATGGCATATAATGAAAATCTTTCAAAGCTATGGTCATAATGAATTTATCATTTGTTTGGGTTATAAAGCTCAAACAATAAAAGAATATTTTTTAAATTACTATTTATACAATTCGGATGTTACCATTGATTTATTTCAAAACAAGGTAGATGTCCACTTTTCTAATTCAGAAGATTTTAAAGTAACATTAATTAATACTGGATTGTACACTAATACTGCAGGAAGAATTAAGAAAATCCAAAAACATTTGAATAATGAGACATTTATGTTAACGTATGGCGATGGAGTTTCTGATATTAATTTAAACAAATTAGTGGATTTTCACAAATCACACGGAAAAATTGCAACACTAACAAGTATTCAAACACCAGGAAGGTTTGGGAAATTAGATGTTTCTGAAATTGGTTCGGTTGGAAGGTTTACTGAAAAGCCTGATGGAGATGGAATGTGGATTAATGGAGGTTTTTTTGTTTTAGAGCCTAAAATATTTGATTATTTGAATGGAGATGTTGAAAATGTTCAGTGGGAAAAAGGTCCTCTAGGAAAAATAGCTGATGACGAGCAATTAATGGCATATAAACATTTTGGATTTTGGAAATGTATGGATGCATTACGTGACAGAATAGAATTAGAAGAACTTTGGAATACCGGAAAATCACCTTGGAAAATATGGAAATAAATAAAATGAGCTACTCTCATTTAACAAAATACTACAAGGATAAAAGAGTATTCTTGACCGGTCATACGGGATTTAAAGGATCCTGGATGCTCCATTGGTTAAATTTATTAGGAGCAACTATAAAAGGATACGCGCTAAGCCCAGAAAATAAAGAAGACCATTTTAATGTTATTGAAGGATCTAGAATGTGTGAATCTGTAATTGCTGACATTCAGGATAAGGCTAAACTAGAAAAAGAAATTTTTAATTTTCAGCCTGATTTCATCTTTCATCTAGCGGCACAGCCACTTGTAAGATTGTCTTATGAAAAACCGTCTGAAACCTTTACGGTAAACGGAATTGGAACCGCATTCTTGTTAGATGCAGTTCGTCAACTAAGTAAGCCTTGTGTAGTAGTTTTGATAACTACAGATAAAGTTTATCAAAATCATGAATGGCACTACCCATACCGGGAAAATGATCGTTTAGGTGGTTACGATCCTTATAGTGCAAGTAAAGCTTGTGCAGAACTCATCATAAGTTCATATCGGAATTCTTTTTTCAATATAAATAATTATTCTAGTCATAAAAAATCTATTTCTTCTGCGAGAGCTGGCAATGTTATAGGAGGAGGTGATTGGTCAAAAGATCGGATCATTCCTGATATTGTAAGAGCGTTAAATAAAAATGAATTTATTACTGTTCGTAATCCTAATGCAGTGAGACCATGGCAACATGTTTTAGAACCTATTGGGGGTTATTTACATTTAGGAACCAAAATGGTAGATGACCCGATTAGATATGCAGATTCTTGGAACTTTGGTCCTTTTGCTGAAGACAGTTTAAAAGTAGTTGATTTAGTAGAATTAGCTATTTCAATATGGGAAAGTGGAAACTATGAGATTCCACTTTTGTACAATCAGCCCCACGAAGCAGGTTTATTAAAATTAGATATAAGTAAAACAATAAGTGAATTGAATTGGAAGCCGAAATTTAATTCTCGAAAAGCAATTGAAATGACATTGGATTGGTATAAATCATATAATGAGAATAACTATTCGAAAACTAAAGAACAAATTCAAAAGTTCTGAGATGAAATTTATAAAAACCTCACTTCAAGATCTCTATCTCGTTCAAATTAATTCATTAAAAGATGATAGAGGGTTCTTTGCGAGAACATTTTGTAAAGAAGAATTTTTAGCAATTGGATTTAACCAGGAGTTTGTACAATTTAATCATTCTTTTAATACTCTAAAAGGCACAATTCGAGGAATGCATTACCAAAAACCACCTTTCGCAGAAACTAAACTAATTCGATGTGTTCAAGGAAGGGTGTATGATGTTGCTGTAGACTTGAGAAAAAATTCTCCAACTTATTTACAATCATTCGGAGCTGAATTGAGTGACGAGAATTTAACGTGCATTTTGATTCCTCAAGGATTCGCTCACGGCTTTCAAACTTTAGAGAATAATACATCGTTGATTTATCATCATACAAATTTTTTCACACCAAACACTGAGGGCGGCATTAGATATAATGATCCTGCCTTAGGTATTCAATGGAAATTACCAGTTGCTAGTATTAGCCCTAGGGATTTAATTCATCCATTAATTAATAAAAACTTTCAAGCTATAACGTTATGAATTGTCGTTTTTGCAACTACGCTCTCAATCATGAATTTATTGATTTAGTAAATTCTCCTGCCTCAAACTCTTTTTTGACAAAAGAGCAACTCAATGAACCTGAAACATTCTATCCACTAAAAGTATTTGTATGTGATAAATGTTTTTTAGTGCAAGTAGATGAGTATCAAAAATCAGATGCCATTTTCAATGGTGATTATGCTTATTACTCTTCTTATTCTACCAGTTGGTTGGCTCATGCTAAACGCTATACAGATGCGATGATTGCGCGTTTTGGTTTTAATGAAAAATCGAAAGTGATTGAAATAGCCTCAAATGATGGCTATTTGTTGCAATATTTTAAAGAGCGCAATGTCCCTGTCTTAGGTGTAGAACCGACTAAAAACACAGCTGAAGTTGCCATCGCTAAAGGAATTGAGACGGTGACAGAATTCTTCGGGACAGATTTCGCAAAAAGATTAGTAGATAGAGGCATAAAAGCAGATTTGTTATTGGGAAATAATGTTTTGGCGCACGTGCCAGACATCAATGATTTCGTCGGGGGTATGAAAATAGCCCTCAATACTGAGGGGGTCATCACGATGGAGTTTCCGCATTTGATGCAACTTGTGGACAACAATCAGTTTGATACTATTTACCACGAGCATTTTTCTTATTTGTCATTTTATACGGTCAAGCAGATTTTTGAATCGAAGGGATTAGAGATGTTTGATGTAGAAGAAATACCGACGCATGGCGGTTCGCTCAGAATATACGCCAAGCACAAAGAAGATGTCACCAAAAGCATATCTGATAATGTGGCAAAATTGATTGCTAAAGAACTCGAGAAAGGCATCAATGACCTCAACTACTACAAAGGTTTTCAAGAACGCGCTGAAAAAATCAAATTGGATTTGTGGTCTTTTTTGATAGAACAAAAAAGACAAGGTAAGAAAGTAGCGGCTTATGGAGCAGCGGCTAAAGGCAATACGCTGCTCAATTACTGTGGCATTAAAAACGACCTCATAGCTTTTGTTGTGGATGCCAATCCGCATAAAAGGGATAAGTTTTTACCTGCCAGCCATATTCCTGTGTTGAATGAAGAGGTATTGAAAGCAGAAAAGCCTGATTACGTCATTATCCTACCGTGGAACTTGACAACTGAGATAACAGCGCAATTGAGCTATATAAAAGAATGGAATTCTAAATTTGTGGCAGCTATTCCTAATTTGACAATATTTTAAATCATGAGCAAAAAAATTCCTATCAACAAACCCTCTATTACAGAACTTGAAGTTAGTTATGTAAATGATGCTATAGCTAATGGTTGGGGCGAAAAATGTTATGATTATATTCATCGCTTTGAGAAAGATTTTGCCAAATACCAAGGCACAAATCATGCTTTAGCGACTTCTTCTTGTACAGGTGCTATCCATTTAGCCCTCATGGCTTTAGGTGTAAAAGAGGATGATGAGGTTATTATTCCAGAAATTACTTGGATTGCTTCTGCTGAACCTATCTTGTATATTGGGGCAAAGCCTGTTTTTGTTGATGTGTTAGAGGATACTTGGTGTTTAGACCCTCAAAAACTTGAAGAAGTAATTACGCCTAAAACTAAGGCTATCATCGTGGTTCATATTTACGGTAACCTATCTAATATGAATCAAATTATGGCGATTGCTAAAAAATATAATTTGGTTGTATTAGAAGATGCGGCTGAAGCATTAGGCTCTGAATATTATGGCAAAAAAGCTGGTAGCATTGCTGATGCAGGTGTCTTTTCATTTCATGGCACTAAAACAATGACGACTGGGGAAGGTGGTATATTGGTGACGAATAACGAAACCGTTTATGAAAAAGCCAAAATATTGAATGATCACGGAAGAAATGCAAAAGACCCTGAAAATAAAATGTTTTGGATGCGTGATTACGGGTATAAATATAAAATGTCCAATTTACAGGCCGCATTGGGTTGTGCTCAAATCAGTAGGATAGAGGAGTTAGTTAATAAAAAAAGAGAAATATTCAATTGGTACAAAGAATTATTGAAAGATATCCCTTGCCAACTCAATCCAGAATTTGAACATACTAAAAACTCTTACTGGTTACCAACAGTCGTTTTTGATAAATATTTGAATTTTGATAGAGAGGCTTTTTTTGAACTTTGTAAAGAGAGTGGCATAGATAGCAGACCTTTCTTTTTTCCCCTTTCGTCATTGCCAATGTTTGAAGATAGAAAAGGGAATATAGTCTCTTATGATATTTTTGAAAGAGGTATAAATCTACCAAGTTATCATGATTTAGAAAAAAGTGATGCTTCTAAAATCGTAAATCTCTTGATTAAATTCATAAATACCAATGCTTGAGTTTATTCTTTGGGGAGCAACAGGACAAGCCATAGTGTTAGAAGAACTCTTGAGTTTTCAAAACGCTAAGATAGTGGCACTCTTTGAAAATAATCCTGTTGTCACATCTCCTTTTAATCATATCCCACTTTTTTATGGAAAAGAAGGTTTTGAAGAATGGCTTTTAAAACAAGGGAAAAAAGAAAATCCTCATTTTTTAGTCGCTATAGGTGGGAGCCAAGGAAGTTGTCGGGGAGATATTTTTCGATATCTTGAATTAAAAGGCTTAATACCAAAAACAGTTATTCATCCTACTGCTTTTGTCGCTTACAATGCTCAAATAGGTAGAGGATGTCAAATTTTAGCACAAAGCAGCGTTTGTGCTAAAGCTGTTTTAGGAGACTCTGTTATTGTTAATACCGGTGCAAGCGTTGACCACGAAACAGTAGTCGGTGACTTTGTACATATTGCTCCACATGCAACAATCTGTGGTGCAGTCAATATTGGTAAAAATACTTTTATCGGCGCTAATGTTACTGTGCTACCAAGAATTACTATAGGAGAGAACTCAATCATTGGCGCTGGGTCTGTTGTAACAAAGAGTATCCCCCAGAATGTTATGGCTTATGGAAACCCTGCAAAGGTTATTAAAAAAATTTCTCAATGATATTTAATAATATTTCATGAGATTCTAGTATTTTAACTTATTATTTATAGTATAAACATTTTAAATTAAATAACAATAAATTATGAATCCAACTGAACAGTTTAACCAAGAAAAAAAAGAAAGTATAATAGCTATTGGTAAAGACCAAAGCCTAAAAGATTTAGGTCTTAAATTTTTAGTTGATACAGCTCCTAAAAAATATTCTTATAATTTTTCTTGGATGGGAAGGCCTATAATAGCATTACCCCAAGATATGATTGCTATGCAAGAACTTATTTGGGAGGTAAAACCTGATTTAATCATTGAAACAGGCGTAGCTCATGGCGGCTCGATTGTTTATTATGCGTCATTATTAGAGCTAATAGGTCTTGACGGTATAGTATTAGGAATTGATATTGATATTCGTAAGCATAATAGAGATTTGATAGAAGCTCATCCAATGATGAAACGGATTAGACTTTTGGAAGGATCTTCTACAAGTAATGAGATTGTTTCTCAAGTAAAAGAAATTGCATTAAATAAGAAAAAAATCATGGTTTGTTTAGACTCTAATCATACACATGAGCATGTTTATAATGAATTGAAACTATATGCACCATTGACAACAGTTGGTAGTTATTGTGTCGTTTTTGATACAGTAGTTGAAGATATGCCTGCAGATTGGGATTGGGGTATTCGAACTTGGGGAGTTGGCAACAATCCTAAAACAGCTGTATTCGAGTATTTAAAGGAAGATGATAGTTTTGAAATAGATAAATCAATTGACAACAAGTTATTGATTAGCGTAGCTCCTGATGGGTATTTAAAAAAAGTTAAATAAACTTGTCTCCTAACTCATCTAAATTCTCCATAATACTTATCAGCCGAATATGGACAGCGCTTATCAGTATTATTTTTGTACCGATTTATGTCAAAATCATAGGGGCTGAAAGTTATGGCTTAGTAGCTTTCTTTGGTACGCTATCGGGTTCCTTAGCGATATTAGATTTGGGTTTAAGCACGGCTATTAGTAGGCAAGTCGCTATATTGCTAACACAACCCGATAAAGAAAAAGAGAGTAAGGATCTTATTTTTTCTGTTGAAATTATCTATTGGCTGATTGCCTTAGTTGTAGGTCTTTTGGTGGTTCTGTTGGCGCAGCCGATAGCTTTATATTGGATAAAAACAAAAGATTTATCAGTAGCCACAATTCAAAAGGCAGTGATGTTGATGGGGGCAGTCTTTGCGGTTCAATTCCCAGCCAGTATTTACAATGGAGTCTTAATCGGCTCAGATAGGCAAATTGCGAATGCAGTGGCTGCGTTAATCTTCACAACACTAAAAGCACTTGGTGTTATTGTGGTTTTAAAATTAGTTAGCCCGACAATTGAGAGTTATTTTATTTGGCAAGTATTAATCACTTTAATATCCACTTATTGTCTGCGGATCTTAGTCTGGAACAATTTTAAAGTCGCTTTAGAAAAAGCGCGGTTTTCGGTTGTGCAACTAAAGAACATTTGGCGTTTTGCTGCCGGTATGACAGGTATTTCATTGGTGACATTTTTCCTTTCTCAGATAGATAAAATAGTAGTTAGTAAATTTGTACTTCTTGAGTTTGTGGGCTATTATAATTTAGGATTTTTAGTCTCCAGCGGCATTACTCAAGTTATCTCACCGATGCAGCCTATAATATTTCCAAAATTTACGGCATTGGTTGCAAGCGATAAACAGGCTGAACTTGTAGCACTTTATCATAAAAGTAGCCGTTGGATCGCTATTATTATCTTTCCGGTAGGTTTTATACTTATTCTTTTTGCTAAAGAAATATTATTTCTCTGGACAAAAAATCCCACTTTGACGAACAATACTGCTCCAATTGTGCAAGTAGTAGCAGCAGGCACGATTTGCAATTGTTTAATGTGGGTTCCTTATTGGTATATGCTCGCCAAAGGGCATACTAAATTCACGATTTATCAAAATATCATCGCTGCTATTATTTTAGTGCCTTTATTGTTTTGGTGGACTAGTAAATATGGCGCCTTGGGTGCAAGTTTTGTTTGGTTAACGGTCAATATAGCTTATATTTTAATAGCTATACCTATATTTCATCGCTTGTATATGAGAGGCGAATTAATAAATTGGTACAAAAGCGATATGGGCTTGCCTTTGGTTTCTGCTGCTGTTATTGCTTTAGGTGCTAAATATTTCCAGCTACAAATGCTAAATAACTTAAATATTTTATCATTATTCTTATTTTTCAGTTGTTGTTTAGTGTTTTATACATTGATAATCCCAGAACTTCGTACTTTTTTTTTTATTCTAAAAGATAAGTGTTTGAAATGAATAGGTCTCCTTTGTTGAGTATAATTATCCCGACTAAAAATAGACAATATACTGCTGTATTTGCAGTGGATTCAGTTTTGAGTATTCCATCCGATAACCTTGAAGTTATTGTGCAAGATTGTAGCGACGATGATTCGTTGAGGCAAATACTAAATAGTAAATATAGTAAAGATACCCGATTGAAATATTTTCATTCGCATCAAAATCCTTCTATGAATGAAAATTGGAGTACAGCTATAGCCAATACTCAAGGCAAGTTTGTTTATGGCATCGGCGACGATGATGCTGTTTTACCTGCCATCATAGAAGTAGCCGAGTGGATGGATTCTAAAAATATAGACGCCGTAGTACCGCTTAAAGTTCAATACATTTGGAGTGATGCTTATTTAGGCACTTTCTCTAACAGCCGTTTGACGCTGCCTGCAAATTTTACAGGTAATATTTATAAAATTGATTTAGAAAAAGAATACAATAGGAAATTGAGAAGTTGTGGGTTTGGCTATACGACTAACTTACCCAATCTATATCATGGCTTTATTTCCAGACGAATATTGGAACTACACAAAAATAAAATTGGTGTTTATTTTAATGGTACGTCTTTGGATGTCTACGCTGCCTTCACGATCCCTCTGTATTTGGAGCATCTTTACTATATAGAATATCCTATTTCTATTTGGGGGGCATGCGGAAAAAGTAATTCAAATAGAGTGGTTTCAAAAAAATCACAAGATCATTTCAAAGAATTCAAAAATTACAAAAAAGTTGTAAGTCTGCCCAATGCTTTTAATGCTGAAGTATCAGTGACAGAAACGACTATGAAGGCTTTGGAAGATACTGGAAAAAGTGATTTAATTCCAACAATGGATTTATCATTACTTTATGCCAAATGTGCTTCTTTTGAGGCTAGCAAACTTTTCCATTTTTATAAAGATTACAAAGTACATAAAAACCCAGGCAATATCAATAGGGACTATTTTGTTGCTTTCAGAAAATTTATGAAAGGGAAAATAAAACAGCGTATAGTGAATGCCATGACAAAACTCTTATTCCCCATCTTACCTAATGCACAATATTACGTAGAGAGAATCACGGGCAATAAAAAACCGATTTGTAACAATATTTCTGAATGTTTGGACTACATTGAATCTTATCAAAAAGATAATAATATAAAAATTCAATTCGATAGTGAATTAGCTGTGCTACAGACACCTAAAGAGATATGGGAGTGAGAGAAGATATAATTATAGTTGGTACAGGAGGTTTGGGGAGAGAAATCGCGAGCTTATTTTTACACAAAGAGTTAAATGAAAAGTACAATTTTTTGGGTTTTATTGATGATTATAAGAAAAAAGGAACAATAGTAAACAGTCAAAAAGTGCTTGGGAGTATCGAATGGCTGATTAAAGAAAAACCCTGTAAACAAATTATTATAGGCTATAGTTATCTGCAGGAAAGGCTACTACTAATCAATAAACTTCAATACCAAAACTTCCTTTTTCCTACCATAATACATCCAGAGGCTAATCTTATTGATCCGGAGAATATTACAATAGGCAGTGGTAGTATTATTTTTCCATTTGCTATTCTTACAACTAACATTAGTATTGGCAAAAATGTAATTATCCATTTAGGTGCTAAAATCCATCATGATACTATACTAAAAGACAATTGTATACTAATGCCTAATGTTGCTATTACAGGTGGGGCTACCATCGGCTTTAATGTATTTTTAGGAACGGGTACAATATGCGCTACACCGATTATGATTCAAGACAATTCTATCATTCAAGCGGGCACTATTATTTTTGAAAATACAATTTAAAAGATATTATCCATGCAGCATATTAAAAAAGCAGTTACTTGTCACGCTGGCGCTAGAGATGCCTATCAATTATCCATTGCTTTAGAAAAAGCTGGTTTGTTAGAGTGCTTAGTAACTGATTTGTTTCTTCCAGCTTTTATAGGTAAAAAAGTCCAAAAAAAATTCACAGATGAATTATATTATTTTAAAGTAAAAAAATGTTTTAATAATATTATTAGGCAAAATTTTTTTAGGCAGACCTACACAATAACAGATAAAATATTGACCAATCGTGCATTGAAAGAAGCTATAAAAAGTGAAGCAAACCTTTTCTTATACAGTTATACAGCACTTGATGCATTTGACTATATTAAACAACATCATTTATCCAATAAGTGTTTTCTATTTCAGTTACATCCACACCCCCTGAGTATTCGGTCTTTACTTATCGAGGAATTATCTTTAGTGCCTAATGCTAAAGAATCATTGCTCAAAGAACCGGAAATGTCTCTCAATGAAATGCAAATCAAGCAATTAAGCGACGAAAGCCTTTTAGCTGATCATGTAATTGTAGCTAGTACGTTCACAAAAAAAACTTTGGTTGAAAACAATGTATCACCAGAAAAAGTAACAATTATTCCTTATGGCGTAGATGCGAAAAAATTTTCTCTCAAACAATCATATGATCAAAAAAATGGGAAAATAAAATTAGTTTTTGTTGGGCAAATGATTCAAAGAAAAGGATTAGGATATCTATTTGAGGCCTTAAAACTGTTAAATTCCAAAAATATAGAATTAACTCTTATAGGTAGAGGAGTCATTGATTTCAGCCTTATCAATGATTACAAAAAATATATTAATATAAATGTAAAAATCAACCTAACGCATACAGAGTTGGTTACTGAATTACATTTACATGACATTTTGGTATTCCCTTCAATTGTTGAAGGCTTTGGTCATGTAATACTTGAAGCAATGAGCGTTGGATTGCCCGTCCTCTGTACCCCCAATACAGCCGGGCCCGATGTTTTTGTAAATGGTACAGAGGGGGTCATAGTACCGATTAGAAATGCCGAAGCAATAGCTGAAAAGATAGAATATTTCATCCATCACAAAAAAGAATTAGCTAGTATGGGCGTTTCAGCAGGTCAAACAGCCCGACTCTTTACTTGGGAAAAATTTAGAGATAGCATTGTGCAGTTTTATACAAATTCATAAAATTATGAAGCATAGACTTACCTTTTATACAAATATACCCTCACCTTATAATTTAGATCTATTCGAAGCGCTCTCTAATCATTTTAATCTAACTGTTGTTTATTATTCAAAGTTAGAAAATGGGCGTCAATGGGAAATTGACACAAATCATCCAAAATATTGTTCTAAGGTTTTAGAAAATAATTTTATTGGTAGGTTTATTCAGAAATTTAAAAGTGAGTTTCATTTTAGTTCAGGTATTTTAAAGCTTGCTATTAATGATGATTCAGCTACCATTATATTGGGGGGCAATTATTTTTCACCAAACACCTATATTGTTTTATTAGTGTCTAAAATAAAGGGGAAGAAAATATTTTGGTTTGGAGAAAAGCTTTTGCCGACTACATCATTAATAAAAAGTAAAATAAAGAGTATATTATTATTACCACTTTTTAATAGCTGCTTTGGTATACTTTGTGTTGGCCAAGCGGCTATTAAAAGCTACCAAAATTTTGGTTATAAAGGTTTGTGTCATAATATACCATACAGCATTAATTCTTCTAAATTCAATATAAATGCTTTAAATCAAATAAAGTTAGATGAATACAAAGCAAAACTTAATCCAGATAATAAATTAATTATTTTAACATCTGGATCATTGATTCATAGAAAAGGTATTGACATAGCAATAAAAGTTTACTTGGATTTGCCTCTAGAAATTAAATGTAAAACTCTGCTATGGATTATTGGTAATGGGCCTTTAAAATCTGAATTAGAAACAATGGTTGAAAAAAATGAAGAAATTACCTTTTTTGGATTTATTGACACTAAAGAGTTGCCGTATTTTTTTAATTTGTCATCAATTTTCCTTTTTTGTAGCCGATATGATGGATGGGCTGTTGTCATTAATGAAGCTTTATCTGCTGGGTTACCTGTAGTTGTGAGTGATCAAGTTGTAGCAGCTGAGATAATTGAAAATGAAATAAATGGATTTGTTTGCGAATCAGAAAATGTTACTTTATTTACAAATGCTGTTCAAAAAATATTACATGACTATCCTATGAGAACAAGAATGAAAAAAAATAATTACTATAAATCAGGAGTTATAGACTCTTTTTCTACTGCAAAAAAAATTCAAAAAATACTATTAGATGAATGATTTTATTCCTTTAATAGTAGTTATAATTTTTATTGCTCTATTCTATAACATATTTAGAGCATCTTATAAGGGTGGATTAAGAAATAATTTATTGAATTATTTCTTAATTACCACCTTTATTATTTATTTAATAATAACACCAATAGTATATTTTTATACTAATCAGTTTATGGCATTCCAAATGAATGTTAAAGACTATTTTGGAATCGGGTTTTTACAAATTTTGTTGCATTTATTTTTTTATAACTTCGGATATTTTTGTTTATTAAGAAGCAGCAAAAATTCTGGAAAATTTACAGATATTAAGAAAAGAATTGCTTTTGGAAATCAAATAGAATTTAAAATTCTAATGATTTTTTTAATAATTTTCTCATCAGTTTTTATAAACACCTTGTCTGTTGGTATTAATCTTATAGATGTTGTTTTGGGTAAATTTGGCGACCCTACATTAGGTCTAAAAGGAGGATCATATTATATTCAAAATTTGGCTGATTCATTAATAGGGATTTTAATTATTGCGTATTACTTTAAAATAAAACCAAAGTATTTCTATTTCATGCTTTTATTATCTCTTCCTTTGTTTTTGGTTCTTGGATTTAGATATAGATTAATCTTAACATTCTTTGGTATTGTATTAGTATATATTTTTGATAATAAACTTGGGTTTAAATCATTAATTAAATATTTAATGATTTTAGGAATTTCATTTTATTGCCTTATACTACTAACCCAAAATAGAACTGCAATTTATATGCAAAAATACGAGAACATAACTTTTAATATTTCTGAATTTGACTATGAAATTATTTTTAGTCAGTCAAGAGGTTCTATGATTGATTTTGCAGTTTATCAACATTTTGGAAATGGAAAAGCAAATATTGACTTTGGTGAAACAATGTTTGGTTATATATTTATAAAGATGCTACCGGCATCTTTTTTTAAGTCAGGCGTTAAACCTTATCCTCCACCAAGTTTTTATGTAATAGATGATGCAATCAATGGTACTCGTGATAATGGTGAAGCAGTGACTTCACTGGGAGGTACTTTTATTGCTTTTTATTATCCGGGAATTTATTTTTTTGCTTTTATTTTGGGTTGCGCTATTGCAAAACTTCAGAATCGGATAGAAAAAACTTATTTTAGTTTTTTAGGCGGTGTTTTGACAGTTCTTGCAATTTTTCAATGGGTCACCAGAGGCTATTTTCCTCAATTTATTGATCATTTAGCGTACATATTATTTCCATTAATTTTATTGAATATGTTTTCAAGAAAAGAAATAGCAAAAAGTGTTATAAAATAATTAAAAATCATGGAAATCTCTGAAAAATTAAAAATCCTTTATGTTTTACCTTCTGTTTCAAGAAAATTCACAGGTGTTTATGAGGTTTCAAAAAGCCTTAGTCTAGAATTACATAAATATGGTATTGATCTTGAAGTTCATAGTTTTATTGATGAGTTCACAGATGATGATTTATTTAATTGGTTACCTATTGAACCCAAGGTATACAGTGCAATTGGACTTCAAAAATTTTGTTATAAATCAGCTTACTTAAATGGGTTAATTAAATCAGAATCGAATGTAGGTCATATACACTCTTTATGGTCTTATACAACTATTGCATTATATAAATGGGCAAAAAATAAAAATAAACCATATCTTTTTACTTCAAATGCATATTTATTTGAATCTGCTCTAAAAATTTCTAAATTCAAGAAAAAATTAGCTCGTATTTTTATTTTTGATAAAATAATTCATAATTCAGAATGTATTCAAGTAAATACAATTAACGAATATCAAAGGATAAGAAAGTTAGGATTTAAGAATCCAATCTGTATCATACCTAATGGAGTAAATCTACCAGATTTAAATGAAAAAATTATAGCCCCTTGGAATCAAATAAAGGAAACAAATAATAAGAAAATCCTGTTATATTTAAGTAGAATTCACCCTCAGAAAGGTATAGATATGTTAGTTGATGCTTGGAAAGATTTAATGGGTAGTAATGAAATTCAAGATTGGCAATTAGTTATAGTTGGATTTGATTTCAAAAACGCAGAGTTTGAAAAAGACATTATAAATTTTGTAAAATACAATAATTTATCTTCTGGCATCACCTTACTACAAGGTCAATATGGCAGGTCAATGGATGCATGCTACTTAAATTGTGATGCATTTATCTTACCTTCGTATAATGAAGGGAGTTCAATTGCAGCACTTAATGCAATGGCATTTTCAAAGCCATCCATAATAACAGCTGGGTGTAATATTCCAAATTCCTTTTCTTCTAAATCTGCTATTGAGATACAAGCTAATAAAGAAAGTATAACAACAGGTATTTTGAATCTTCTTCATATGAGTAATGACGACAGAGTTTTATTGGGAAAAAATGGAAGAAAGTTAGTTGAAGAGAATTTTAGTTGGAAATTTATTTCTAAGCAAATTATTGATATTTACAAGTGGATTCAAAACAGAAAAAAAACTGAGCCGCCAATAACAGTTATTTTAGACTAACTCACTCAGTATCTTATTATGAGTAAAATTGTGGAATATAAATTATTTAATAATTCTTGGTACAATCCTGGATCTAAAACAAAAATATTTATATGGTATTTTATTAATATTTTATTTTTTATAAATCCACTTAATCCCTTTTCATCTTTTAAAATCTTATTATTGAGGTTATTTGGAGCAAAAATCGGACAAAGTGTTTTGATAAAACCAGGGGTTAACATTAAATATCCATGGAAATTAATTATTGGTGACTACACAATGATTGGCGAAAGAGTTTGGATTGATAATTTAGACTTTGTAGTATTAGGTAAAAATGTATGTATATCACAAGGAGCAATGTTGTTAACTGGCAATCATAATTATAAATCGAAATCATTTGATTTAATTTTAGGAAATATTATTTTAGAAGATGGAGTATGGATTTGTGCGAAATCTATAGTTTGTGCTAATGTAATTTGTAAATCACATTCTATTCTATCTGTGAATTCAACTGCAACTAATAATTTAGAGCCATATTCAATTTATATTGGTACTCCTGCCGTAAAAATTAGAGATAGGATAATTTTATGAAGATTTCAATAATAACTGTTACGTATAATAGTGAAAAGACGATTAAAGATACCTTAGCAAGTATAGCCAATCAAACCTTTAAAAATATTGAGCACATCATTATTGATGGAAAATCGACCGATAATACTATAAACATAATAAAGAAGTCTAATCATAATGTTGTGCTAATTTCAGAGCCAGATAATGGTATTTATGATGCTATGAATAAGGGAATTAAAATAGCATCTGGTGATATAATTGGTATTTTAAACTCAGATGATTTATATTTTGATAATAATATAATTAATATGGTAGTTAATGAATTTATAATTGATAATGAATTGAATATTTTATATGGAGACTTAGTTTATGTTAAACAATACAATACTTCCAAAATTGTACGAAATTGGATAACTTGTGATTTTTATAATAATTACTTTGAAAATGGAAATGTACCACCACATCCAAGTCTATTTTTAAGAAATAAAGTATATGAAGTTGCTGGTTTATTTAATTCACAATTCAATTTTGCTTCTGACTATGAATTTATGCTAAGAATTTTTAAAAAACATTCTTTTAAAAAGAAATATATAAATCATTTTTTTGTTAAAATGAGACTAGGTGGTGCAACTAATAAGAGTATTAAAAATATTTATCTGGGAAACATTGAAATCTTAAAATCTTGGTTTATTAATGATCTTAAAATTCCATTGTTATTATTTCCAAAAAGATTTTTTAAAAAATTATCGCAATTTTTATGAAAATATTATTAACTGGAGCAAATGGTTTTTTGGGATCTAATATTTATAAAACTTTGTCACAACAAAATGAAATCTATAAGCTTTCTCGTAATAACTCAAATTATAATCACAATCTTGAATTTGAAGTTCCAGTTTTTGATCAGAAATTTGATTTAATTATTCACGCCGCTGGTAAAGCCCATTCAATTCCTCGGAATGATTTAGAAACAAAAGCTTTTTATAATATAAATGTCAAAGGGACTTTAAACTTGTTAGATGGTATCTCAAAGTTGCAATTTCCTAAACAATTTGTTTACATAAGTTCTGTAAGTGTATATGGATTAATTATTGGTGATAATATAAATGAAGATGCTCCTTTACTTGCTGAAGATCCCTATGGAAAGTCTAAGATCGAATCTGAATTGATTGTTAAAGAATGGTGTTATAAACGAAATATTATTTGTACTATTTTAAGGTTACCACTCATTGTAGGAGAAAATCCTCCTGGTAATCTTGGAGATATGGTTAGAGGGATAAAAAAAGGTTATTATTTTAATATAGCAGGGGGTAATGTAAAAAAGAGTATGGTTTTGGCTTCTGATATAAGTAAATATATTTTACCTGCAGCTTTTGTTGGAGGTATTTATAATTTAACAGATGGTAAACATCCAACATTTAAGCAATTAAGTAAAAATATAGCTAAAAAATTCAGCAAACCATTTGTAATAAATATGCCATTTTTTTTAGCAAAATTATTAGCAAAAATAGGTGATTTATTTAGTGATTCTGCCCCATTTAATTCAAAAAAATTGACTAAAATCACTTCAACTTTAACTTTCGATGATTCAAAAGCGAGAATTAATTTTGGTTGGAATCCTATGCCTGTTTTAAATGGAAATAATATTAGTATATAAAATTTAATTAAATTTTTGATTGACATCCTGGCTACGATGAGAATCTGATATTATTTTTACTATAAATACTATTTTTATAGATATCTATAATTTTGTGATTTTTTGATGTTATTTATTAGAAATATAAAAAATAGCATGGGATGTTAAGATAAGACTTTAGTAATTTAAAATTTTAATATTATTACAATTATGTTAACCCGTTTTTTTGCACTCATATTTCTCATAATTCTTTTACCAATATTCCTTTTATTGGCAGTTGTAATTTTTTTCGAGGATGGGTTCCCTATATTTTTTAAACAAAAGCGAATAGGAATAAATTATACTTTTTTTCAAATTTACAAGTTTCGTAGCATGAAGAAAAATACACCAAATGTTGCGACGCATCAATTAGACAATCCTAATCAATATCTACTTAAAATTGGAAAGATAATAAGAAAAACTAGCTTAGATGAATTACCTAATTTGTTTAATATTATTAAAGGTGAGATGTGTTTTGTTGGGCCTAGACCAGCATTATATAGTCAAGTGGATTTAATGGAATTGCGAGTTTTAGCTGGTGTAGATAAGTTAAAACCTGGAATCACTGGTTGGGCACAAATTAATGGTAGGGATGAAATAAATATAGAAACCAAAGTTAATTTCGAAAAAGAATACTTACTTAAAAAAACATTTATTTTAGATAGCAAGATAATACTTAAAACTTTATTTAAGGTTATTCTTATCAAGGATATAAATCATTAATTTCAATAAGATTGATAAATTAAACTACCTAAATCTTGTATCGATTTTATGTTCACAAGTGATTTTTCTTCAAATCCATAAAAAGCAGTGAAAGTGTAGTGCGGATTTAATCTAGAATCTCTCCTGAATCCATGATCTCCAGTCAATATAATTTTAAATTTATTATCTTTATTTAATTTATTTAATAGTTGTGTGATTTTATAATTTGTGAAATTCCAAAATTTATAATAAGAGGATATATTTTGATTGTTTATTTTTCTAAACTCAGGTTCATATGTCAATGGAGCATGAGGCATATACAGGTGAACATAAGAAAAAAAATTCTTTTGTTTTATATTATTAATGGAGTCTATTAAATTATTCAATAAAAATTTATTATGAGTTTCAGTTGGGTAGTAATTATTTTTAAATTCATTAAAATTAAATGAACCCGTGTTATCCCCTAAATGATATAAAATTGTATTCATTAAGAAAAGTTCCCTAAAGTTTTTTGGATAAAAGTATAGTTTAGTCAATGCAGAGGATCTGCCAATATCTAATATGCCATAATTTGAGATAAAAACATTTTTCTTTTTTAGACTATCTGAAATTGCAGCTTTAGTTAATTTCTCTAATCCAATATCAATCACAAAGGCAGTGGAATATTTTCCATTTTTTGATAAATTAAAATTAAATAATGAGCTCAGGCTATGTATTGTAGATATTTCATATGTAAATGAACTATTTCGTACATTCCACTTATTTCTTTTCAAATTTTCAGAAAATTCGAAAACAGTCGAATCTTTAAAAATATTAAATAAATCATTTGGTGACTGGTATTCATCTAATATTATTAAAATCAGTGGTTTATTTTTTTCAATATTCGTGATTTTTACATAGTTTGATTCTAAACTTTCAATTTTATTATCAGTATGGTTGACGTAATTATTAGAAATAATTATTAGTGAGCTATTAATCAAGAAAAAAATATTTAATGAATAATATGAAACAATTCGTTTTGAAAAAATTAACCCTGAAATAAATATTGATAAAAAAATCAATAAGAATCTTCCTCTTATGAT
>CANCEU010000036.1 GCA_947375185.1 Chitinophagaceae bacterium | reverse complement strand
GAAAAAAGTGATGTTATTGTGGAGGCTGTCCCAATGATTGTATCGCCCATTAATCATTTGGATTTAGTAAGAGTATACAAAAACAATAATATTTAAATTTATATAAGGGCATTAGATAAGCCTCGGTAAATGAACCGGGGCTTATTTTTTAGCAGGTACTTTCTTTTTTGTAACTGCATTTAGTTCCATGTCTTTAATTCGAAACTTAACGATGTCTTGAATAAGTTTAACCGGAATTGGTTGATCACATGGGAATTGAATGGCACCTTTTGAATAGGTATATCCCTTAGCATCTAGCTGCTCCTTAAATACTTCAATTGGTTTCGCAGTAGGGTAAAAACCATAGTGCTTCTTTGAAGCTGCAAAATAGACCAAGTTTCCATTTTCTTTAAAAACTGGCATTTGATAGCTAATTCCCTCAATTGCTTTTGGAACCACTTTTTTTATGATTGCTCTAATTTTTTGCAATCCAATTTGTTTACTTTCTTCTTGAAAACTAATATATTCATCAATAGTTTTTAATTCTTTCCTAGCTGTTTTCATATACAAGTAGATATTGGTAAATTCTAACTAAATTTATGCATCTTCATAAAAAGAACCAAAAATGATAGAACAATCTACCCTCCAATTTTTAAAAGGGCTACATAATAATAACAACAGAGAATGGTTTTTAGCTAATAAAGTAAAATACGAAGCCTCAAAAAATAATTTTTTAAATTTTGTTGAAGAAATTTTATTTGAAATTCAAAAATTTGATACCCATCTTAATGAGCTAACGTCCAAACAATGTGTTTTTAGGATTAATAGAGATGTTAGGTTTAGTAAAAATAAAGATCCATATAAAAATAATTTTGGTGCAAGCTTTAGCAAGGGCGCAAAAAAAATTACTGCCGCTGGCTATTATTTTCATTTAGAGCCAGGTGCTTCATTTATAGGAGGCGGCTTATGGATGCCCGAGGCTGCTGATTTGCAAAAACTAAGACAAGAGGTTGATTATTGTTTTAAAGAGTTTACAGGCATCATTACAAATAAAAAATTCGTAACCACTTTTGGTTCATTAAGTGATGAAGCTAAATTATCAAGACCTCCAAAAGGGTATGAGGTTGAAAATCCTGCTATTGAATACCTAAAACTCAAAAGTTTCACAGCAATTATACCTATTAAAGATGTTGACATATTGGATAAAGGCATCGTTAAGAAAACAAGTGAAATATTCAAGACCTTGTCTCCATTAATTCAATTCCTGAATCGAGCAATAGATTAGTTTTAGCTTATTGATTTAAAAACGGGTTGGACCATTTTTTATCTACATAAACATTAGTACCGGCAAGTGTTTGGATAAATGCGGTTAACTGTGCAGTTTCGGTTGGCGTTAATCTTAATTTATTACCTACTCCATCTGCTCTTAATTTCCCGTCTAAATTATTATTTGCTGCAATGTTGGGAATATTATTATAATGATTCAACACCCCAGCAAACGTAGTAAATTGACCTGTATGCATCATTCTACTATTAGGTGTTCCATCCGTTTTTACCAAATCTCTTAATGATGGAGCCCTGGTATCATTGGTTTCAATGGTTGTGCTTCCAATGATGCTTACTATACCATTATTTTTGCTATTAGGGTCAATGTCAAATTCAGGCGCTCTGTGGCAACCATTGCAGCCAGCTCCACCCGCTATTCGATTGCCACTGCCATCAAATACTGGCGGTGTTAGATATAAACTTTTACCTGCATTTTCGGTAGCTGTAAAATTAGGAAATGCCGCACCTTCGTTATTTACTCTTGCTCTACCACTATCATATTTTGAATCAAAAGATTGAATACTTCGAATAAATTGTGCTAGTGATTCTTGTAGTCTATTCTGTGTAACAAGGGTATCACCGTAAATATTTTTAAATATCTCTTTATAATAATTGATTTTAGATAGTTTGTTAAGTAGGGTATCAATTGTCCCACGTCCATTCACACCACTAAATCCCATTTCCGCATGGTCTTGTATTGGCATTGTAGTTTGAATCTCTAAACTTGCGGCTCTTTCATTCCAAAAAAACTTTGCTTCATTGGCAAATCTTGCATTGATTAAACGCATGGCATGTCTTGCGGTAACGCCTCCAAACACGCCATCACTCACTAATGATGTATCGCTAAACGCAAATGCTTGTTTATGGCAACTTGCACAAGCTACTGTATTATTGACACTTAAATTTTTGTCATAAAATAAAATTCTGCCTAAAGTAGCTTTATTGTCTTTAATGGTATCTGTCCCCGTATTATCATTATTAATATAATTGGGTTTAGTTTGATTGGCATAATTACTCAAATTCGTAAAGTCAATATTAGTTCCAAATGCAGCTCTTGTAGCTGCGAATGGGTCTACTACTGCGTTCATTGTATTATTTACTGCTGCGATATCAACTTTAGTGCAGCTTACTACGATACCAATAAAAAGAAAGAAAATTGCGGATAATTGAAGTGGTCTGTTCATAATTGTGGGTTAAAATTAAGCTGAATATGAACTTAAGACAAAACTATTTTTATAAGGTTTAAAGCGTTAACAATACTTTAGGTTTTTCAAATTCCTTTAATTCAACTTTTGTTCAATCATGCAGGTGTGACTGTTGTCACAATACAAATTGTATTAGTTGACGAAATTTGTAGTATAAATCAATCGTATGAAATACATTATAGTAGGTGCTGTTGCCGGTGGTGTAACTACAGCTGCAAGATTAAGAAGGTTAGATGAACATGCTGAAATTATCATTTTTGAGAAAGGTGAATATATCTCCTATGCTAATTGTGGATTACCATATTACATTGGTAACGTGATTAAGGATCGAAATAAATTGTTTGTGCAAACTGCAAGTTCTTTTAATCAAAGATTTAATATTGATGTACGTGTTCAAACCGAAGTGTTAGAGGTGAATGCCGAAATGAAAACAATTAAAGCGCGCAATCAAATAACGGGTGCAGAATATATTGAAAGCTTCGATAAATTAGTGTTATCTCCGGGGGCAGAGCCTATAAGGCCCCCATTGCCCGGCATCACGAATGAAGGTATTTTCACCTTAAGAAACGTAAATGATACCGATTTTATAAAATCATATGTTACTAAAAAGACAGTAAAAAAAGCGGTTGTTATTGGCGCTGGATTTATTGGCCTTGAGATGGCCGAAAATTTACATGACCTAGGTTTAGAAGTAACTATTATTGAAATGGGTAATCAAATACTTGCACCCGTAGATTTTCCCATTGCAGCCATTGTTCAACAACACATACGAAGTAAAGGTGTTGATTTACGATTAAGTACAGCAGTAACAGGTTTTGATCAATATGATGATAAAATAATGGTAAACTTAAAGTCCGGAGAGACTATCGAAGCTGATGTAGTGATTTTATCAATCGGAGTAAAACCTGATACAAAACTTGCTATAGGAGCAGGACTTAAAATTGGGGAAGCAAGAGGAATTTGGGTCAATGAATTTTTGCAAACTTCAAATCCATCTATTTATGCGGTAGGCGATGCTATTGAATTCACTAACCCTATTACTGGGCAAGCTTTAATTACGTATTTGGCTGGCCCTGCAAATAAACAAGGTCGTATATGTGCAAACAATATTGTACTTGGCAATGTGCAAGCCTATCATGGGGCAATTAATACAGCAATTGTGAAAGTATTTGACATGACAGTAGCTACTTCTGGAACTGCAGCTAAGCACTTAAAAATTGCAAACATCACTCATGTAGTTTCTACAACGCATAATGGTTCGCATGCTAGTTACTATCCAGATGCAAAACAAATGAGCATACAAATTGCTTTCTCTCCAAAAAATGGTCAGTTGTATAGTGCTCAAATTGCAGGTTATGATGGGGTTGATAAGCGAATAGACATATTGTCTTCTATCATAAAAAGAAAAAGTACTATTTACGAACTAATTGAATTTGAACATGCCTATGCGCCACCTTATTCCTCTGCAAAGGATCCTGTAAACATGGCCGGCTTTGTGGCAGAAAATATTTTATTGGATCGCTTGCGAATTTTTTATTGGAATGAAGTTGTTGCTATTACAAATCAGGATGTATTAATTGATGTGCGCCGTGTGGATGAATTTCAAAATGGGAAAATAGCGAATGCAATTAATATTCCCGTAGATGAGTTAAGAGAAAGAATTGGTGAAATACCAAAAAATAAGAAAATATTTATTTATTGCGAAGCTGGATTAAGAGGCTATTTAGCACAGCGTATTTTATTGCAAAATGGCTTTAATCAAGTACAGAATTTATCGGGAGGTTACCAGTTATGGCATGCTGCTAGCAAAGAGATGTCAATGGTTTCGTAATTAAAATTCCCACAAAAAAAAGAGGAGCCATTTGTAAAACGAGCACCTCTTTTTTATTTTCAGCCTTTTAGTTGGCGGAAGACTATTTCTTATTACCAGTATTAAATCCCAAAATTGCATACAAGGGACAAAAACTAATCACACTAGTTAATAAAAGTACTCCACCTGCTACTAATAAAACCATACCTACGGCACCATCTACTGTTTTAGTAAAGTAAAGTATTGCAAATACAATCGCTAAAATAATACGAATTGCTTTGTCTAATGATCCTAAATTGGCTTTCATATTTGTTAAGTTTGGTTAATGATTTTTTAAAAATGTATTGCTAAGAAAATAATGAAGAAAAAAATCCCTTTTTTGTTTCAGGGTAACCTAATGAAGTGAGTTCTGATACGATACTTGAATTTACTAAATTTTCTCCAATAATAGTGACAGTGCCTGTTTCTTTAACTACTTGTATGTCGGTGATATTAGCGTGCTTTTCCATAACCGTCTTAATGGATTTGACACAACCGTCACATTTGATATTTTGCAGGCTTAGTGTTATAGTATTCATCATTAATAATTTAGTTGATATGCTATTTATGGTTGGTCTCTTTTAAACATTCCAGCTACTAAAAATCCCATTAATGCTCCGTATAAACTACTATTTAAAGGTTTGGATGTAATCATACATGTGCCGCTTGCGCAACCTACATATTTCCAATACATAAATCCAGCAATTAATCCAAGTCCGATTCCTATTAAATCTAATTTGTATTTTTTAAATAGCGCAGTCATGATTATCCCAATTTCGCTCTTAAACCAAACCACGATCCACCATTATAAACCTCCACGCCAGCGGCTTTTAGAGCCGATTTAGCCATTCCGCTTCGAGCACCACTTTGACAAACAGTGATCACGGGTTTGTTCCATTTTTTTATCGCAGTAATTTCTCTTTGGATAATATTTACCGGAATATTTTTGGATCCTTGTATATGTCCACGATCAAATTCCTGCGGAGAACGAACATCAATAATAATGGCACCCGCTTCTTTTAAAGCTTTAAAATCTGTACCTGGTCCAAATAGTTTTTTAAAAAAGCTAAACATACTAGTTGTTGTTGATTATATTATTTAAACTAAAAATTCCACCACCATTGTAAACTTCTTGTAATCCATTTTGCTGTAAGATACCAGTGGCAATTGCACTGCGACCTCCACTTAAGCAGTATACAACAATTGGTTTTTGCATTTCGGCAATTTTATTAATATTTGCTTCGATGGTATCTAATGTAATATTGATGGCGCCTGGAATATGGTTTTCTTTAAATTCCATAACACTGCGCACATCTAATAAAGTTCCTTTTTTTTCCTTAATGGATTTAATAACGTTTTGCATAGTATCGTGTTTGATACTTCAAAATTGGCACTATTGTAATAGATAGTCGGTGATATTTATCACATATCATTGTTTTGATTAAATGCGAGATAGTTATTGCTTAATCCAATCAAATGAGTTTCGGTTCATAACAATCCAGCCATTATTTTCCATTTTCTTCAATAATCGACTAACGACTTCACGGGATGTATTTAAGTCATTGGCAATTTCTTGATGGGTTAAATTAACGGAGTTTCCAAACTGTTTTACCTGCCTTTTAATATAAAATTCAAGTCGTTCATCCATATTTTTAAAAGCAGTTTCGTTTATGGTTTTAAGGAGCTCTTCGTAACGGCTTCGATAAGTTCTAATGACAAAATAGTGCCAACTTTTAAACTCATTAAGCCACTTTTCCATAAACTCTATAGGAATAGCTAAGTATTGAATGTCGGTCACAGCCTTTGCTAATACCTGACTTTGTTCATGATGGTAATTACACACTAAAGTTACAGCACAGGCTTCACCAGGATTTAGGTGATACATAAAGTATTCTCCGCCATCTTCGCCTTCTTGATATAGCTTAACTGTTCCTTCTACCACTAGCATAGCGGATTTAATATTTTGCCCCATTTTTAATAATGTGGTTCCTGCTTTTGCTTCTTTTAATTCGGCTTCCTTTAAAATGGCATCATATAAACCTTCTTCCCAATCAGGAAATATTTTTTTTAGTGCTTCTTTGGATATCATAAATAAATTCAATTCAAGTGTGAATATAAGTCATTTTAAAGGAATGTAATAAATGTCACCAAACATCTGTTTTACAAATTGTAACTTCGAGTAAATGTATAATTATGCAAAAACTGCTATCTAAAATTGATTTCACATTGGCATTTAGATTAATTCTAAGCGCAGCAATGCTTTATACCGGGTATCAGCAAAATGACAAAACAACCTTGATATTTGGAGTCTTTCTTGCAGTCTATGCAATAATTGGCAACAAGTATAAAGTAGGTTGTGGTTATAATAGTTGTGGTTATACTCCAAGATATGGTGTTAAGAAAAATCAAAAGGAAAATGCGAAAGATATTGATTACACTGAAATAAAATAAAATTTATGTCAAACGTAGAAACATTCGGTTCCATTATAAACGGGGAAACACCTGTATTAGTGGATTTTTTTGCAGAGTGGTGTGGTCCTTGCAAAATGATGCCTCCAATTTTAAAGCAGATACACGATCAATTAGGAGAAAAAGTGCGTATTATAAAAATAGATGTAGATAGAAATCAGCAATTAGCTGCGCAGTTAAATGTGTCTAGTGTTCCAACGCTTGCCATATTTCATAAGGGCGAAATTAAATGGAGACAGCCTGGTGTTCAACCAGCTAATGCATTGGTACAATTGTTAAATAAGCATATACCTAAATAGACCCCATTTCTATTTTCAATTATTTTTTTAAAATATTTTGGTATGGGCCATATTTGTGCTGCACTTCGCTAAAGCTGTCTGAATAAGGTCCCCAGGCATAGTCAAAAGGTTTTTTAGCCAAATTGGGCCAATCTTTAGACTGATTCATGTGCGGCCTTGTTTGTGAATTTATAAATGCTGCTACATCCCAGCATTGTTCATTTGTTAATGCCGGTTTATCATGTGAGGTTTGTAAAAAAGGCATATTGTTTTTTATATATCCTGCTAAATTGCTAATTCTATACAACCCAGCTCCGTCATTATAACTATGTTCACCCCAAACAGGAGGGTATGCATATTCATCATTATTTGCTTGCATTTGTCCTTGCCCTTTATTTCCGTGGCAAATTTGACATTTAGTAATGTATATAATTCCTCCTTTAGTTGCATCAGCTGCTCTATTTATAAATTCTATTTTTTCTATGCCACTTCCATAAGGCTTTGCATTTTTTGCAACATCCCTGCCTAAATATTTTATATAAGCATAAATCGCAGTAAATTCTCTGCTATTACTATCTAGTGCTTTTCCATTTAAACTACGCTCCATACAATCGGAAACCCTTTTATAAATGGATTCAATTCGGCCACTTCGATCTCTGTATTTTGGATAGGTGGAGTAAACTGCTCCGTAATTATTGCCCCAGGGTTGATTACCTGCATTTAAATGGCAATTTTGGCAATTCATGCCATTCGTAATTTTGGCTACAGTTCCATTAGGGCCTAAGTATTTTGAAGTATGTGCAATGAGTTCATGACCATATATTATCAAGGATCTATCTTCGCCTTTGATTGAAGTGTCAGTAGTCATATCGGGCCCCTTCCATGCTATCTCAGATGCAACCCCTTTATTTTTTAAATGGTTTTTTTTGCTTGAAAAATAAAATTTAAGTAAAGAGAATGAAATGAGTAAAACAACAATTAAAGTAATAGTGCGGCGTAATTGCTTCATATGATAATATTAGAACTTTATTGCGAGAATTAAATGAGGTAAGTATAAGTTTCTTATATTTAAAGTAATAAATAAAAAATATGCAAGCTAAAATAAAAAATATCGGAATACTATTTGCACTTTGCTTGATAGTACAATTAAGTTTTGCCCAATCAAACACTATAATCAAAGAAAATAAAACGCATAATATTGTTGTACAACTTAATACAGCGGATACGGCTAGCTGGTCCAGTGTAATTGGGAATATTAAAAATATTCAAAAAGCTTGGCCTAGCAATTTAAATGTAGAAGTAGTGGTTCATGGTAAGGCATTAGATTTTTTAGTCAAAGACAAAACCTATTTTGCCGAGGACATTCAATTGCTTGCAAGTATGGGTGTTAAATTTAATGCTTGTCAAAACACCATGCGTAAGCATAATATTACTGCAGAAATGCTCTTAAAAGCTGTAGGCACTGTGCCTTCCGGAGTTGTTGAGGTTGTATTAAAACAAGAAGAAGGCTGGAGTTATCTGAAGTCGGGGCTGTAATTACAATTTTGTAAATCTCAAAACATTATGACAAACGATAAATCGAGACGAAGTTTTATAAACGCAATGGCCATGGGTATTACTGCTAGTAGCCTTTCGCTTTTAACCAATCCCTTGTACGCAAATGATGAAAGATTTGTGCCTTTGCAATTAGATAATGCTGCTGGTTGGTTTAATAAAATAAAAGGAAAACATAGAATTGTTTATGACGGAGCCAACCCTAATAAAGGTTTGCCAATAATTTGGAATTGGGCTTACTATGCTAGCAACAATCAAACAGGAAGTACTGATAACAACATTACTGCTATGAGTGTGTTAAGGCATGGTGGTATTGCACTTGCTTTGGACTCATTTTTATGGGAAAAATATCAACTTGGAAACATGTTTGGGATCATAGATTCAGCGTCTCAAAAACCAAGTATTCGAAACTTGTATTATGAACCACAAAATGGTGATTTTCCACTACCAGAAATTAATGGAATCAAAAAAATGCAAGAGCGAGGCGCATTATTTTGTGTTTGTGACTTAGCCATTAAAAAAATGACGCACGATATTGCAGCAAAAAAAGGACTAGACCCGGCATTGGTTTACACAGATTGGATAAGCCATATTTTACCAGACATTCAATTGGTTCCCTCAGGTGTTTGGGCATTAGGTATTGCCCAAGAACATGGATGCGGTTACATATACGCTGGTTAGTTAGTGCAATATTCATTCAACGCTTATAAAATTTCTGATTTAACTGAAGCTTAGTAACTCGTTTCATCTAATTTCACTTTTCCATTAAATGTCCAAAATACAAATGCGGTATATGTTGCAACTATAGGCACACCAATAGCCGCAATAATAAGCATGATGGTTAGTGATTTTTGTGACGAAGCACCATTTTGAACAGTGATGGAGTATAAAGGATTAATTGTAGACCTAACAATTACTGGGTATAAGTTCACTGCGAAAGTCATAAGTAGTAAAGCAACTGTTAAGCTTGAAGATGCGAATGCAACTAAAAATCTACTTTTTTCTAACAATCTCCTGGTATTAATAGAATTGACAACAGTCAATAAGGGAACTGCAAACCAAATGGGTTGCTTTTTAAATGCTGCTGACATATGAGGGTAATATACCAAAGTCACCATGGTAAGCAATCCGTAGAAGATAATAAATACTCTACTTGTATCTCTTACCAGTAAAGACAATTTAGTGTGTAGTCTTTTTTCGGTCTTCATGGCTAAATAGATAGAGCCATGCATAGCGAATAAGGATATAGTGGTTGCACCTGTTAATAAAGCATATGGGTTGAGTAATTGTAAAAATGTTCCTGTATATTCAAAATTTTTATCAATTGGCAAACCAATGATTAGGTTGCCTAAAACGACGCCCAATAAAAAGCCAATTAATATACTGGAAAATGAATAAATGATATCCCACATTTTTCTCCACCAGATCATAGTTTCTTTACTTCTAAATTCTATAGAAATAGCTCTTAAAATGAGCACCGTTAAGAATAACATAAACGGAATGTAAAATGCAGAGAAAATGGTTGCATAAACTTCAGGAAAACCTGCAAACAAAGCACCTCCTCCAATCACCAACCATACTTCGTTTCCGTCCCAAACTGGCCCAATAGCATTTAATGCAATGCGTCGGCTTTCTTCTTTTTTTAATAATAGATGAATTGCACCTGCGCCTAAATCAAAGCCATCTAAGATAGCGTATCCTGTAAATACGGCTCCAACAATTAAAAACCACCAGGAAGCTAAATCTATTCCTAAAAATGTTTGCATAATTAATTTAATATCGGGTTGTCTCTTTTAGAGGAATCAGGTATCGTTTCTTTGTATTCATCATCAAAACCATGTTGTATCTTTTTATTTAACAAATAAATAAATAATGTAAATAACAATAAGTAAACAACAGTAAATAATATTAGTGAAAACCAAACTTCATTGGCTTTTACTGATTTAGAAAGCGCATCGGATGTCCTGAGTAAACCATACACCACCCAAGGCTGTCTACCAACTTCTGCCGAATACCATCCTAACTGATTGGCAATTTCTGGTAAAAAAACAGTGAAAGTAAAAATCAACATCAACCATTTTTGATTAAATAATTTATTTTTCCAAAGTAAAAATAATGCTAATAAACTTAGGCTAATTAATGAAATTCCAATCATGACCATAAAATGGTAGGTCTGAAATACAAAGTTTACTTGTTTAGGACGATCCTCTTCCTTAAATGCGTTAAGTCCTATCACTGGTTTTTTAAAATCTTGAAAGAGTAAATAAGAAAGTCCACCAGGAATACCAATGCCAGTTACTTTCTGCTCTTTTTGATTAACAAAACCAAGTAAATACATGTTGGCAGGTGCTAAACTATCATAATGTCCTTCAAAAGCAGCTAGTTTTGCTGGTTGATTTACAGCAACGCCATTTGCGGAGTGGTGTCCGGTCACTAACTGCAATAAAGATGCTACCACTGCAATTGTTAGTGCTATTTTAAAAGCCTTCTTAGAAATTTCAACGTATTTGTTTTTATAAATATAATAAGCATGAACACTTAATACTAAAAATGCACCAGCTAAAATTGACCCAATCCATACATGCAATAATCTATCTTCTGAAGATGGGTTAAATACCATTGCCCAAAAATCTGTAATTTCTGCTCTTGCTTTTAATCCTGATCCAACAATGTGAAACCCTGCTGGTGTTTGTTGCCATGAATTAGCAACTACAATCCAAACAGCTGAAAACATAGATCCTAAAGTGACCATAATGGTTGAAAAGAAATGTGTTTTTGGACCTACTCTATTCCATCCAAATAGTAAAATCCCTAAAAAACCAGACTCTAAAGCAAAAGCAAATATCCCTTCAGCGGCAAGTGCGCTTCCAAAAATATCTCCTACATATCTTGAATAGGTAGCCCAATTGGTTCCAAATTCAAATTCCATTACAATGCCAGTAGCAACACCGATACCAAAAATCAAAGCAAATATTTTGATCCAAAAGCGCGTTAATCTTTCATATGCCTTATTGCCCGTTTTTAAATATAATCCCTCCATACCAACTAATACCACTCCTAAACCAATGCTAAGTGGAGGGTATATGTAGTGAAATGCGACCGTAAAAGCAAACTGTATTCTTGAAATGGTTTCTATATTCATTGAATTATACTAAATGGTTACAAATTGAATGTTTATTGGTTAAGAGTGGCCCTTTACCACAATCTTAATTATTTTATAATTTAGTACCATGAATCTAAAGAGTTGCACAATAATAGATCTTCTTAAAAATAAGGTGAAGTTATTGGGAGTTGGAGGATAATACTGATCAGAGTATTTTGTTATGATCAATCTGTTTTCCATAATGTGTAATATTATTTAGTTATTAATTTATTTATTTATTTCAGTGCCTTTACAATCTAAAAATCTATTTTGGAATTATCCGAAATCTATTCAGGAATCATCCACCAAAAAGGTAAACCTTTTGCTTTATAAAGGAACATATAATGCATCAACCATTTTAACCAATGTCCTGCTAAACCTGGCTCTCCCATCGTTGTTTTAATATCACGTCCCCATTCAGGAAATTTTTCCCAATCGGGTACAACTGGACTTACTGTCATAGTAGCAGCCGTTCCTTTGCGCATACCATAACCAGCAGATACAATACAGGCTGCACCCATTTTACCCATAGAGGCTTTATGCTTGATGGTTGGATCGGCCGTTTTAACCCAGTGTATAATATTGTCGGCAGTTACCTTACCCATTACGCCAGATGGCATACCCGTTCTTGGGGCAGATGCAAAAATGGGTGTACCATTTTTACTTGTCATTGGTTTTGAAATAGAGTGCGGAGGAGCGAACGCAATGCCGGGTGCGAAAATATTAGGATAACTTGGATTTTGGTATGTTTCAGGCCAATCTTTTATAGACCATTGTTCAAAAGGCTTTGGTGTATAGTCGGCGTCTACCTTCATTAGCCCACTTGGTGCAAATAATTTTTCTGAAATGTCTGCACCTGTTTTATCAAATGCTTTAAAACCATGTCCTGAAAATCCAGGAATCAACATGGCAAAATCATAGGCTTGTTCTAAATATTCTCCGTCTAAATTTTCATAATAAATTTTATGATCATCTAGTTTTTTTACCCCAGCTCTTTTAATCCAAGTAATGTTTCTTTCAACAAAATAAGACTCTGCAAACAGTTTTGTATTAGAGATGAATCCACCTTTTGCAATAAAGGCACCACCCATTCCAAAGTCTCCTAATTCGTATTCATTGGTAATCCAAATTACTTCGGCTTGTTTTTCTAATCCTCTTTTTTTAATTTCAAAATCAACATTTAAGATATACTCAAATGCTGCTCCCTGGCAGGTTGCAGTTGGGTGACCTGTTCCAATGACAAAGGTTTGTTTTTCACCCTTTTTCATCTTGTCCAATTTTTCTTGGAATAATTCCCATGCATGACTTGCATGACCAAATGTACAAACCGATGCAATATTACCATTGCCAGGCAATAGCCCTTCGGTTGCTTCAAAATTCAATTTCGGTCCAGTTGCATTAATTAAATAATCATAAGCTACTTTTCTTTTTACCCCTTTATGTTCTTCATTGGTGTATTCAACTTCAACAAAACCAGTTTTGATTTGATCATCCCCTTCTGGAAAAAAACTTTGAGCCTTTGCTTGTATAAATTCAATCCCCCATTTTTTATAGAGGGGTCTTAAATCAAATTTAATTTCCTCTGGCGTCATTCTACCAACACCTACCCAAATATTGGATGGAATCCATTGGTATGTTGGAGTTGGAGAGATTACAGTAATTTTATGATCTTTTTTATTAAGTCCTTTTTGTAGGTATGCTGCAGCTGTATGACCCGCTACTCCTGCGCCTAATACTACTATATTTGCCATGGTTGATTGTTTTAGTTAAGTAAAAGTAGATGGGGCATTTGCCATTTATAGTGATTTATATCACATAGCTCAAAAGGATACTATAAATAACAAACAGTTTTATAAATAATTGAATGAGTGACAAATGTCACCTACATGCCTGTTTACTAAAGATACATTTGCATACTTTATAAAATTATGCAGATGAAATTTGAAAAATTGAACACTATTAAAATTTCGACACTTGCCTTGTTGTTTATTTTGAACGCAACAACAACAAATGCGCAAGTAATTACTATGTCTTTGTCTTTGGAGGATGCGATACAAGCAGCCTTGCATAATAACAAGCAAGTGGTGATTGCAAAAACCGACGAGGCCATTGCAAAATCTAACTTTAATCAAACCGAGGCTATTTGGCTTCCTAATTTGAATTTGTCACATACCGCTTATAGTACTAATAACCCTTTAAATGTATTTGGATTTAAGTTGCAACAAGCAGGTGTGCAGCAAGCGGATTTTAATCCGGCTTTATTAAACAATCCCAATAATTACAGTAATTACAATACACAAGTGGCGTTGCAACAGCCTATTTTAAATGTAGATGCTTTATATATGCGTAAAGCAGCTAAGTCTCAAATTGGTATGTATGCAGCTCAATCCCAAAGAACTACCGAAGCCATTAAAATGCAAGTAGTGCAAACTTATTTGTATTTAGAGTTTACCTATCAATATGAGAAAGTAACCGTAGAAGGTTTAAAAACGATTCAGTCTATTTATAAATTCACTAAGGACAGATTTGAGCAAGGTATGATGCAAAAATCAGATTTGTTAAATGTAGAAGTTCAGGTAAAAGCTGCTGAGTTACAACATAGCCAGGCAAAATCTCAAATTGAAAATATTTCTGATCAGATGAGTGTGTTGATGGGGGCTCCAAAAGGAGTAGCCTATACAACACAATCTTATACTTTAGGTGCACAGACTGATGTGTCTGATTCGGTTTCCTCAGGAAGATCCGACATACGCGCTTTAAATGCTGCAGTCGATAGTTACGAAATGGCTATAAAGAGTACCCAAATGGGATGGATGCCAAGACTAAATGGGTTTGCGAATTATAATATTAATGACAAGTCTATTTCCATTGATGGAGCAAAATCATATATCGCTGGTGTTCAATTATCATGGGATATTTTTAAAGGCAATCAGGTGAATCGTAAAGTTGCTACGCAGAAATTAGAAAAAACAAAAGTACAGGAGCAATTAAATAGTCAATTAGAAACAGGAGCAGCGGAAATCAGAAAAACAAAAAGAGCTATTATAGACGCTAATTATAAGATTCAACAACAAACTACTTCAGTACAACAATCCGAAGAAGCATTGAGAATTTTGCAAAATAGGTATGAGCAAGGTTTAATAAGTACCAATGATATACTAGTGGCACAAACACAATTGTCCCAACAAAAGCTATTATTAGCACAAGCGCAACTGGAGCAAAAATCTGCCATCAATTACCTTGAATTTTTATCGACTAAATAATACAACACTAAATAATAAATAAATTAAAAAATTGTACATAATGACTTATAAAAAATTATCATTTGCGATTGTCTTTATTGCTGCTGTCTTATACTTCAGTGCATGTTCAAGTGGAGAATCAAATAAAGTGGTAGACAATGAAAAGGCAATTCCTGTAACTACTTCCTCAATCACTACTGGTGTTGCAACAAACGGGTTTACGGTAACAGGACAAATCGAAGCGGCACATTCAACCAATGTGGCTACTAGAATAATGGGCTATATCACTAAAATTTATGTAAAGGCTGGTGACAGAGTAAATGCTGGACAATTGTTATTTACAGTTAATATCAATGATATCCAAGCAAAGCAATCACAAGTTGACGCGATGTTAAAGCAAGCGGAAGCTGCTTTTCATGTGGCTCAAAAAGACTTTGATCGTTATACTGCATTGTACAAACAAAATAGTGCATCTGCAAAAGAGTTAGAACAAATTACTATGCAATATCAGTCTGCGAAAGCGGGTGTTGAAGTTGCAAAAGGAATGCAACATGAAGTTAAGTCCCAATTAACTTACGCAAATGTAGTTGCTCCTTTTGGCGGAGTGGTAACACAAAAATTAGCAGACGAAGGAAGCTTGGCTAATCCGGGCATGCCTATTGTAACCATTGAACAAGGCGGAAGTTTACAAGTAACTGCAATGGTGCCGGAAACTGAAATTGCTAGCTTAAAAGTGGGGGATATGGCTAATGTAATTGTAGATGCAGCAAACAAGCAGTTTCAATCAAAATTGATTCAAATAAATCCTTCTTCACAATTTACAGGAGGGCAATATATTATCAAACTGAACATACCGTCAAGCGATGCAAACAAATTAATGGCAGGTATGTATGCACAAATTAAAATTCAAACAAAGGGAACAAGCCTAAAAGCAGATACAAGTAGTACCGTGATGATACCTACAACTGCATTGATTTATAGAGATCAATTAGTGGGGGTATATACCATAAGTGCTCAAAATACAGCCATGTTAAGATGGTTGAGAATTGGTAAAACTACAGGAGACAAGGTAGAAGTACTATCGGGTCTCGCTAAAAATGAAGCATATATCATAAAAGCGGAAGGTAATTTATACAATGGCGCTAAAGTGAGTGTCAAGTAATTAATTCAGTTGAGATTTAAAAATTAAATGAATGGAAAAAGGTTTATCGGGTAATATAGCAAAAGGATTTTTACAATCTAAGCTAACCATCCTATTGATGGTTGCGTTCTTATTGATTGGTGGTTACAGTACAATGTTAATGCCAAGAGAAGAAGAACCACAAATTAAAGTGCCCATGGCGGATATTTTTTTAGGTTATCCTGGGGCGTCACCTAAGGATGTAGAAACGAAAGTTGCTGCACCTATGGAAAAAATCATCTCTAACATTAAGGGTGTGGAATACGTTTACTCTACATCAATGAAAGGACAAGTAATGTTAATTGTACAGTTTTATGTGGGAGAGGATGTAGAAAAATCAATGGTGAAATTATATAGTGAATTATTAAAGAACATGGACAAGATGCCACAAGGCACTACCATGCCATTAATTAAAACCAGAGCTATTGATGATGTGCCTGTTTTGTCATTTACATTATGGGGCGAAAATTATGATGATCATCGTTTAAAATTATTGGGGCAAGAAGTTGCGAATGAAGTGAAGAAAATTCCGAATGTTTCAGATATCAATATTTTAGGAGGAAGAAGTAAGGAAGTAAAAGTAGTATTAGATAAAACTAAAATGACTGCTAGTCATGTTGATTTCTTGTCAATTACAAAAGCAATACAAGCAAGTAATACCGAAATGGCAAGTGGGAATATTTTGCACAATGACACAAGTATTTCAGTGCAAACGGGCAATTTTTTGAGTACTGCCGATGATGTAGCTGGTTTAGTAGTAGGTATGAATGCGGGGATGCCGGTGTATTTAAAGCAAGTTGCCAAAATCGAGGAAGCACCAGCCACTAGTTCGCAGTATGTATTTTTTGGCTATGGTAAGGCGGATACTTTAGGGGCTAAATTCAAAGCAAATTATCCAGCGGTTACTTTTGCGATTTCCAAAAAGCAAGGAGCAGATGCCATGAAATTATCTGAGGAAATCTTACATAAAATTACTGCGCTTAAAAAAGATTTAATTCCTACTGACGTACAAGTTTCTACAACAAGAAACTATGGCGAATCAGCTGCAGATAAAGTTGGGGAATTATTATTCCATTTATTCATTGCTATAGTAGTAGTTACTTTATTTGTGATGTTGGCAATGGGATGGAGAGGAGGATTAGTGGTATTTTTATCGGTACCAGTTACATTTGCTTTAACCTTATTTGCATACTATGCATTAAACTATACCTTAAATAGAATTACACTTTTCGCTTTGGTGTTTATTACTGGTATTGTTGTGGATGACTCCATTATCATTGCTGAAAATATGCATAGGCATTTTAAAATGAGAAAACTACCGCCTTTGCAAGCGGCTATTTACGCTATTAATGAAGTTGGTAATCCAACTATTTTGGCAACATTTACCGTTGTTGCAGCAGTATTGCCAATGGCATTTGTATCTGGATTAATGGGCCCTTATATGAGTCCAATGCCAATTGGCGCTTCTATTGCTATGTTGCTTTCATTAATCGTAGCATTAACCTTAACGCCTTATTTAGGGTATATCTTTTTAAGAGAAAAAGAGAAGCAAGGAGTAGAACACAATGATCATCATGGTGAAAAATTAGAAGATTCGGGAATTTATAAAATATACAAAGTAGTCATTCAACCGATGTTGGAAGTGCGTTGGAAGCGTTGGGCTTTTGTAATGGGAACAGTGGTGGTTTTATTGGCTTCAATGGTATTATTTTATACGAAGTCGGTTGCAGTAAAAATGTTGCCATTTGATAATAAAAATGAATTTCAGGTAGTAATTGACATGCCGGAAGGAACTTCTTTAGAAAAGACACAAGCAGTAGCATCTGATATTTCAGCATATGTTGGCAAACAACCCATGGTTGAAAATTACCAAGCTTATGTAGGCACTTCAGGTCCTATTAGTTTTAATGGATTGGTGCGACATTATGATTTAAGACGTGGTGAAAATGTTGCAGACATTCAAGTGAACTTAGTAGATAAAACCAAACGAAGTATTCAAAGTCATGACATTGCAAAAGGCATGCGCGCTGAGATTATAAAAATTGGCTCAAAATACAATGCCAATGTTAAAATTGTAGAATTACCGCCAGGACCACCAGTGTTATCTACTTTGGTTGCTGAAATTTATGGCCCTAATTATGCGCAACAAATTGCCATAGGTAAGCAAGTGAAAAATTTATTTACAAAAACACAAGATGTAGTGGATGCTGATTGGATGGTAGAAGATGACGAGATGGAGTATAGAATTTTAGTGGATAAAGAAAAAGCAATGAAGCATGGTGTAGTGACTGCTCAGGTGTCTGCTTTAGTGAATGGAGCATTATCCGGTATGGTTGCAGGAAATATTAGCCAGCCTAATTCCTATAGTCAAATACCAGTTCGATTGCAATTAAAAGATGCTGATAAAGCAAATATTGAAGATGTATTGACTTTAAATGTAGCAGGAATGCAAGGCAATATGGTGCCTTTAAGAGATATTGTAAAAGTAGAGTCTGTTTTAAAAGACAAAAGTATTTATCGTAAAAATCAAAAAGAAGTTGTTTATGTGATGGCAGATATGGCAGGTAAATTAGAGAGTCCATTTTACGCGATATCTAAAATGTCAGATAGTTTAAAGAATATTAAAATGCCTGCGGGTTTTGTATTAAATGAGGAGTATAGCAAACAACCTACTGAATTAGATAAATATTCTTTAAAATGGGATGGAGAATGGCAAATTACTTTGGAAGTATTTAGAGATTTGGGTATTGCATTTTTAGTAGTTATTTTAATTATTTATATGCTTATTGTGGGCTGGTTCCAAAATTTTACTGTGCCATTGATTATGTTAGCTGCAATTCCTTTATCATTAATAGGAATATTAATTGGTCACTGGATGATGGGTGCTTATTTTACTGCCACTTCCATGATTGGATTTATTGCACTTGCGGGTGTAATGGTGAGGAACTCCATTTTGTTAATTGACTTTATTAATATCCGATTGAATGAAGGGGTTCCATTGAAGCGAGCGATCATTGAAGCAGGAGCAGTTAGAACTACCCCTATTTTATTAACAGCAGGTGCAGTGGCATTGGGTGCGGTAATAATTTTATTCGATCCCGTATTCCAAGGTCTAGCAATTTCCTTAATGGGAGGTACCGTAACTTCTACTTTCTTAACCTTAATCGTAGTGCCTTTATTATATTTCAAAATGATGAGAAATAAAGTAAAATAGAATTAGCCTAAAATATAAAAATTTAAAAATCTAGTTTATGAAATTATTAATCGTTGCTGCTATAAAAGAAGATACGGATACAGTAAGTGCCATTTTAAAAAAAGCATCCATCCCAGTGTTTAGTGTTACTGATACGATGGGTATTAAAAATACAGTAGATGCTGACCTATTAGCCGATTGGTTTAGTAGAGGGGTAGGCAAATTTGACTCTGTTTTTATTTTCTGTTTCACAACAGAATCAAACACCAATGCAGCATTAAAAGAAATCGAAGATTATAATCAATCTAAGTCAAGCAATTTCCCAATCAGAGCTTTTGTATTGGCTGTTGAAAAATCGCTTTACAATTAATCAATAAAAATAAAATATCATTTAAAACAAAAAACGTATGGATAAGTATATTAGAGCAATTGCGGGAATTTTCATTATTATTAGCGTATTATTAGCGTATTTTGTAAATATGAATTGGATATGGTTTACGCTGTTTGTAGGAGTTAATTTATTTCAGTCCTCAATCACTAAATGGTGTTTAATGGAAGATATTTTAAAATACCTAGGCGTAGTAAAAAATAAAAAATAAGTTATGAGATGACAAATACATTTTGGAACGAAAGATATAGTGAAAACGAATTTGTTTATGGTGAAAAATCCAATGTGTTTTTCGCTGATACTATTGCTCAACTTCATCCAGGTACTATCATTTTACCCTGTGATGGGGAAGGGCGCAATGCAGTGCATGCTGCTAGAAATGGATGGAACGTAAAAGCATTTGATTTAAGTGAGGCTGGAAAATTAAAGGCTGATCACTTAGCATTAAAATATAGTGCAGTTATCGATTATCAAATCCAAGACGCCGCATTGGCAAATTATCCTGAAAAATGTGCCGATGTGGTTGCTATAATTTATACACATTTGCCCCCCAAAATAAGAATGACATTACATCAAAATATAACTAAATGGCTAAAGCCAGGGGGGAAGGTGGTACTTGAAACTTTTTGCCCCGAACAACTAAATAATAATTCTGGAGGCCCTAAGGATATAGACATGCTTAATACAAAGAAAATTCTTTCGGAAGATTTTAAAGCCTTAAGAATCGATTATTTGGAATATGAGCATATTGTTTTAAACGAAGGCAAATTTCACGAAGGTCCAGCCGATGTAATCAGGATGATAGCGACTAAACTGTAAATCTATTCATAATGTAATTGCAGTTTAATTACTTAGCTTTGCAAAATTATTTTAAGTTTATTTGAAAATTTACTTCATGCAACGTATTCTGTTTTTATTAGTATTTATTTTTTTATTTATTAATGCTAATGCACAAACTGTAGATTCTATCCCGAAACAATTACACAAAAAAAATATTTTCACACTTGCGTTTTATAAACAGCCTGGCAAGGACTCCATGGTTGATTTTATTGATGGGGTATATCGTATTTTAAAAATTAATAAAGATAGAAGTCAAAGCGAAGAAATTAAAAAAGCCCATTTAACTTTTATACCTGGCATTGAATACAGTTTGGGAACTGGAATGGCAGCATCGGTTAATGCTAGTGTGGTACTACCAAATACTGATGGCAATCAAAATAAATCTACTTATTTTACAGAATTGAAAGCTACTCAAAACCAACAAATTGTATCTCAATTTGCAACTAATTTGTGGTCAAAAAATGGAGCATATAATTTTAATTCTAACTGGTCCTATCTTAAATATCCTCAATTGGATTATGGCTTAGGAAGCAATAGTAAATTAAATCAATTTGATAATTTGGATTACTCTTATTTAAAACTGTATCAATCTATTTTAAAAAGAATTGCGCCTAATTTATATTTTGGCCCAGGTATAAATATTGATTATCACTGGAATATTAAAGACACTACCACCATCAATAAGCCTTTGATTGGTATTACACAATATAGATTGCCACGCACTTCAAATTCTACTGGTTTTTTATTGAATTTATTATACGATACCAGAGTAAACAATGTAAATCCAGTTGCTAATAGTTCCTTTTTTAATGTCGTGTATCGCAATAACTTAACTGCGTTTGGTAGTGATGAACATTGGCAGTCCATAATATTTGATTTTAGAAAGTATCTTTCGTTCCCGCAAGGAAGTAAAAACATAATTGCATTTTGGACATATGATCAATTCACATTGCAAGGGAAGCCTCCTTATTTAGACTTGCCAAATACTGCAAGTGATACTTATAGTAATTTTGGAAGAGGATATGTGCAAAGTCGTTTTAGAGGTGATAAAATGTTGTATGCAGAATCTGAATACCGTTTTGGAATTACTGAAAATGGATTTTTAGGAGGTGTTGTTTTTGCAAATGTGCAAAGTTTATCATCGCAGCCTGGTCAATCGATACAAGGAGTTTTGCCTGGGTATGGTGCCGGCCTAAGAGTTAAGTTTAATAAGCATTCAAATACCAGCGTTGCTTTAGATTATGGATTTGGACAAGGTAGCTCAAAAGGATTGTTTATGAACTTAGGTCAAGTGTTTTAAACAGCTATGGAATGGTCATTTACTAGGCTTCAATCATTCTGATATATAAATCCTCTACTTTTTTTCTAGCCCAAGGTGTTTTGCGTAAAAATTTCAAACTTGATTTAATACTAGGATTGCTATTAAAACAATTAATTGGAATATGCTGTCCTAAATCTTCCCAACCGAAATACTTTACGAGCTCGGTGACAATATATTCAAGTGTTTTTCCGTGTAAAGGATCGTTTGAAATTGGCTGCATATGCAATATTAATTAATTTGGCAGTGTATATGAATGTTCATCGGTATTTTTTAGTCAATAAGCCTTTTAATATGGTTTCACAATTTGTGAGCAGCCATGATGTGCGTTTATTAGGAGAACTTGCTTTTGATTTCCCGGAGGGTACACATGCAATTGGAAGACTTGATCAAAATTCAGAAGGGTTGTTATTATTGACAACTAACAAAAAAATAACCAAGTTGCTTTTTCAAGGAATTGTCCCACACAAACGAACTTATTTAGTGCAGGTAAAAAATAATATGACTTGGGAAATTGCAAACAAACTTTCCGCTGGCATTGAGATAAGTGCTAAAACAGGAACTAGTTTTAAAACGACTCCTTGTGAAGTAAAGATTGTAGAAAAGCCTTTGGGATTATTTGAAATTGGTAAGCCTTTGCATAAAAACGTAGTGACTACTTGGATTACTATTACACTCACTGAAGGTAAGTTTCATCAAGTACGAAAAATGGTTGCCGCAGTAAATCATAAATGTATTCGACTCATTCGCATTTCAATTGAGGACATTCATTTGGGCCATATGCAACCAGGGGAAGTAGTAGAAATAGGGGAAGCAAATTTTTATAATAAATTAAAACTTTAAAAATATTTGTTACCATCAAACAAGTGCTAAGTACAAGCGGTGCCTAAGTGTCTTGTATATAATTTGCCTATTTTAATCAACAATAATATGTACACTTTACATATTATAAAAAAGCTTCTATTTATAAATTTTATTCAAACTGTTTAATATTTTACACTAACTAACCTTTATTAGTTAAATATTTAAATTTGATATGTGTTACTGTTAATACTTAATTTACTGAAAATCAAATAATTACACTCGTTAAAAGATTAGTCTATTAAAATAGTAGAAAATAAAGCTATTTTTAAGCTTCAATCCTTTGGGAATTGTTAATAATTTCTTAATTTAGCACTTCGCGTTATTCCAAGACAAGTTCAGTTTAACAAAAATTAAAACAAGTATGAGAAAAAAACTTTTATGGAGCTTACTTGCATCGTGCCTATTCTTTGGTACTGCAATAGCCCAAAATCCTACCGTAAATGGTAGAGTAACTGACGAAAAAGGAGATCCAATTTCTGGAGCTTCTGTTCAAGTTAAAGGTACAAGAACTGGTACTACAGTAAACACTGATGGTACGTTCACTCTAAAGGCTGCTAATGGTGCATCTTTAGTAATATCTGCACTTGGATATGAGTCAAAAACAGTAGCTGCTGCTGCAAATGTAACTGTGAAATTAGCCACTGATGTGAAAGCATTAAGTGAGGTAGTTGTAACAGGATCAGGAGTTGCGACATCTAGAAAGAAATTAGGTATTTCTACAGAATCTATTGGTTCTGCTAAATTACCTATCGTTCCTGCTGCTTCTATCGATCAGGCTTTGATCGGTAAAATTCCAGGTGCGCAAATTTCTTCAGTGTCTGGTAACCCTGGTGACCAAGTAAACATCGTTTTACGTGGTATTAACACTGTACAAGGTGGTACTCGTCCATTAGTATTATTAGATGGAGTTGAGGTTCCGTTTTCTAGCTTAACAACTATCGACTTAACGCAAGTTGATCGTGT
>CANCEU010000035.1 GCA_947375185.1 Chitinophagaceae bacterium | reverse complement strand
TTGATTTATGAAACAAAACTTGGCACATGTTGCAGTCGTTGTAAGAGATTATGATGAAGCGATTCAGTATTACACGCATATTTTGGGATTCAAATTAATTGAAGACACTGTTTTATCTGAAACAAAAAGATGGGTAATGGTGCAACCAAAAGGTGCTGAAAATGGATGCAATTTATTATTGGCTAAAGCTGCCACACCCGAGCAAGAAAAATGTATTGGATACCAAACTGGAGGTCGTGTATTTTTATTTTTATATACCGACGATTTTTATAGAGATTTTCAAAATTACACATCCAAAAGTGTTGAATTTACTATACCTCCGCATGTGGAGGAGTATGGCACGGTTGCGGTATTTAAAGACCTGTATGGAAACTTGTGGGATTTAATTGAACCAACGAATAAATAAAACTTTCGTAATTATTTTTCATCTATTTTTTTCATAGCTGCTGCCATATATTTACAAGCTGGTGTACCCTCTTTGTTTAATTCGTTTTGAATATTTTCATGAGACTTATCATCTCTATTTTGACTTAGCTTAAAAACATTTTTTAACTCATTTACTTCTATTTCAAAAGACACAATGGCTTTCATGTTTTGTTGCACATACATGGGATCCAAATTTTTCATCTGCGTCGGTGCATTCGGATCTTTTTCAAAATGTAAAGTTAGGTCCGATAACAACTGATGCAAATGTGCATCGTCTTTCATTTCCATTTTACCAATTGCATGTACCGTTTGATAATTCCATGTACTCGCAATTCCTTTATTACTATACCAACTAGCACTCACAAATGCCGATGGTGCCGAAAAAATAACCAATACATTATTGTTCACTTCAAATGCGTTGGTATGATCCTGTTTGCGCATCAAATGTCCACTAATAGTTATTTTACCCTCTATCTCATTTATTAAAATAGGAATTTGCGCAGCAATAGGCAAACCATTTGCATCCACGCCACAAATGGTTACAAAAGGATTGGCTTGCATAAAAGCAATCACTTCATTATGATCATTGGCTTTGAAATAAGAAATATCGTACATAAAATTATATTAAAGTGGTAAAGCCGTTGTTGTTTTTATTTCATCCATAACAAATAAACTATTGATATGCGCTACCATGGGAAGCACCGCTAATTTCTCTTGGTAAAATTTATTATAAGTCTCAACATCTTTTGAAACCAATTTTAAAAAATAGTCAAAATTACCAGACACTAAACTACATGAAATCACTTCGGGGTATTGTGCAATTATTTGTTCAAATTCTGAAAAATTATTTGTGGTTTGTTTATCCAATGTTACGTGACAATGCACAATTAAGCCTAGTCCAATTTTTCTTCGGTCTAAAATACCCACATAGCCTTGGACAAATCCTTCGGACTCTAATCGCTTAATTCGATCATGAGTAGGGCTCATAGAAAGGTTCACTTCGGCACTAATATCTTTAATAGTTGCTAAGGCATTTTTTTGCAAAATGCGCAAAATGGAAATATCAATATTGTCTAAACTCATAATTCGTGAAATTACTAGGAGGAATAATTGCTGCTCAAAGTCATTTAAGTAGTCTAAATTACCGATAATTACTATTTAAAGATAATTTATTAGTAATAATTACTGATTTTTTAATCAATATTCATAATATTTCCTTTTTGATGATATTTATGCAGTAATAAAAACAAAATTTATGATTATCGGTTGCCCAAAAGAAATTAAGGTACAGGAATACAGAGTTGGCCTAACACCTGAAGGGGTGGATGCTTTAGTGAGACAAGGTCATGTAGTTTATGTTGAAACCAATGCCGGATCTGGTTCTGGATTTTCCGATGAAGCTTATATGGCAGTAGGTGCATCTATTTTAAGCACTGCAAAAGAGGTTTATGAAATTGCGGAAATGATTGTTAAAGTGAAAGAGCCATTAGCTGCTGAATTTCCTTTGATCAAAGCAGGTCAAATATTATTTACCTACTTCCACTTTGCCGCTTCAAAAGAATTAACCGAAGCGATGATTAAAACGCAAGCGGTTTGTATAGCATATGAAACAGTAGAATTAGCCGACGGGTCATTGCCTTTATTAGTACCTATGTCCGAAGTAGCGGGAAGAATGGCAATTAATGTAGGCGCTTATTATTTAGGTAAACCATTTGGTGGCAAAGGAAAATTATTAGGTGGCGTGCCTGGTGTGAAGCCTGCTGAAGTTTTAGTAATTGGTGGTGGAATTGTTGGTACTCAAGCTGCTAAGATGGCTGCAGGACTTGGCGCAAATGTTACTATAATGGATACGAATTTAGCACGTTTAAGATATTTAAGTGATGTAATGCCAGCAAATGTGGTGACGCAATATTCAACTTTACTAGCTATTAAGGAAAAATTGCCAACCACCGATCTATTAATTGGTGCCGTATTATTACATGGTGCAAAGGCTCCCCATTTAGTGAAGCAAGCCGATTTAAAATTAATGGAAGCGGGTTCAGTAATAGTGGATGTTGCTGTTGACCAAGGTGGATGTATTGAAACATGCAAACCAACAACACATGAAAATCCGGTATTCACTATTGACAATATCACACACTATTGTGTAGCTAATATGCCAGGAGCAGTTCCTCAAACAAGTACACGCGCTTTAACTCAAGCGACTTTACCTTATGCAATTTCAATTGCGAATAAGGGATGGGAAAAAGCATGTACCGAAAACCCTGCATTAGCAAAAGGATTAAATATTAGAGCTGGTAAAATATTGCACAAAGGGGTAGCAGACGCCTTTGCAGCAGCATAAGCATTCAATTGGTTTTATAAGGTTAAAGCCTAGTCCAAAAGACTAGGCTTTTTTATGAACTGATTTCTATCATAAAAAATTAACGTTTGGATTTAAGGAGATTTCAATATTAATCGTAATTTTACGATTAATAAGTAATTATATGGCTGGATACAAAATAAAGGAAGAGCAAATAGCAATGTTCGCAAAAGCACTTGGGCATCCTGCTAGAGTTGCTATTATCAACTTGCTGTTGAAAAAACAAAGTTGTATTTGTGGTGATATTGTTGACGAATTACCTCTTTCTCAAAGTACGGTATCTCAGCATTTGAAAGAATTAAAAGAAGCTGGAATTATTAAAGGCGAAATAAGTGGTGTTAAAACATGTTATTGTATTGATGAGGCTAATTGGGAAAAAATGGGTAAGCTGTTTGATGGTTTATTGAATGCACCTTATGCACCAAAAACTTGTTGTTAAATTAAAAAACTTAAAATACATTTTATGAAAACAGAATTAGAACTAAAAGAAATTGTAAAAGCAAAATACAGTGAAATTGCATTACAAGATAAAGAAACAAACATGTCCTCCTGTTGTGGTGCTGGCGGTTGCAGCACCGAAGTGTATAATATCATGTCAGATGATTACACAAAAATGGACGGGTATGTTGCAGATGCTGATTTAGGATTAGGATGTGGACTTCCCACTGAATTTGCAAAAATTAAAGAAGGCGATGTCGTAGTGGATTTAGGTTCGGGTGCTGGTAATGATTGTTTTGTAGCAAGAAGAAGTGCAGGGGCTACTGGGAAAGTGTTAGGTATCGACTTTACCCCAGCCATGATTGAAAAAGCAAGAGCCAATGCTGAAAAAATGGGGTATAACAATGTAGAATTTCGTCAAGGTGATATTGAGAATATGCCCATCACTGCTAATGTGGCGGATGTGGTCGTTAGCAATTGTGTATTAAACTTAGTGCCTAATAAACATGCAGTCCTTACAGATATATACAGAGTCTTAAAGCCAGGCGGACACTTTAGTATTTCAGATGTAGTATTAGTAGGCGCATTACCAAATGAATTACGTAATGCAGCTGAAATGTATGCAGGCTGTGTGAGTGGTGCCATTCAAAAGCAAGTATATATGGAATTGATAAATGCTTGCGGATTTAAGAATGTGGTATTGCAAAAAGAAAAACCAATTGTAATCCCAAATGATATTTTGAAAAACTATTTGTCAGAAGATGAAATTGCAAAATTCAATCAATCTGATTTAGGTATTTTTTCTGTAACGGTATATGCTGAAAAGCCAACGGCAACTTGTGCTCCAGGATCAGGATGTTGCTAAAATCATAAAAAAAATAAATAAAAATCAACAATAATGTCAGCCAATAACTGTGCCCCTGCAAACGAAAGAAAGAAACTAAGTTTTTTAGATAGCTATTTAACCTTATGGATATTTTTAGCCATGGGTGTTGGGGTATCTATTGGCTATTTTATTCCATCTTCAGCTAGTTTTATCAATTCCTTCTCTGAAGGCACTACCAATATACCATTAGCCATTGGCTTGATATTAATGATGTATCCTCCATTTACAAAAGTGAGATATGATAAACTTGGAGAAGTATTTAAGAACACAAAAGTATTAGGCGCTTCTTTATTTTTAAATTGGATTGTAGGCCCCATCTTAATGTTTGCATTGGCAATTTTGTTTTTACACAACTATCCTGAGTATATGATTGGATTGATTCTGATTGGATTGGCTCGTTGTATTGCCATGGTGATTGTATGGAATGAATTAGCAGAGGGCAGTAGAGAATATGCAGCTGGCTTAGTTGCTTTAAATAGTATTTTTCAAGTATTGTTATATAGTGTATATGCTTATGTTTTTGTAACCGTATTGCCTCCCTATTTTGGCATTACAGGTACTGTTGTAAATATTACGATTGGCCAAATTGCTAAAAGTGTTGCAATCTATTTAGGAGTACCCTTTTTAGCAGGATTTTTATCGAGGTATATATTAATTAAAGCAAAAGGAGAAGTATGGTTTACAACGAAGTTTATTCCAGTGGTTTCTCCTATCACTTTAATTGCTTTACTATTTACCATTGTTGTAATGTTTAGTTTAAAAGGTCGATTAATAGTTCAAATTCCATTCGACGTAATTCGTATAGCTATTCCATTGGTGGTATACTTTGCCATAATGTTTTTTGTAAGTTTTTTAATTGGCAAAAAAATGGGGGCAGATTATTCAACCAACACCTCTATTGCATTTACAGCAGCTGGCAACAATTTTGAGTTGGCCATTGCGGTTGCGATTGGCGTATTTGGGATCAATAGTGGGCAAGCATTTGCTGGTGTTATTGGACCCTTAGTGGAAGTGCCTGCGTTAATTATATTAGTAAATGTAGCATTTTGGTTAAGAGACAAATTTTACAAAACCAACGAGCTGCTAACAAAATAAATTATAATCGAAACACACATTAAAAAAAAATTAAATTAAATAATAATGAAAAACATTTTAGTATTATGCACAGGAAATAGTTGCCGAAGCCAAATTGCACATGGTTACTTGGCATCGATGACAACAGGAAAAGCAAATGTATATTCAGCCGGCGTTGAAACACATGGCGTTAATCCACGTGCTATTGCAATCATGAAGGAGGACGGAATTGATATTTCAGGCCATACTTCCAATAATATTACAGAATACTTTGGGGTAGATTTTGACTTTGTAATTACTGTTTGTGACAATGCAAAAGAACGTTGTCCTTACTTCCCTACAAAAGCTCAAAAGTTTCACTACAACTTTCCTGACCCTGCAAAAGCAACAGGTACCGAGGAAGAGATTATGAATGAATTTAGAGTGGTAAAAGAAATGATAAAAAAATATTGTACTGAATTTGTTAAAGACAATAACATTAACGAATAATACAAAATTCAGGAAGTCTTATATAATTTTTATATAGGCCTTCCTATCTGTTATAAACTTTTTTCTTAAATAAAAATTTTGCGTGGTGGTAGCAGTTAAATTACACATAACTTCAATTTTAGAAATACCCGATTTAACTGCTCGCTCTTCAACATAAGCATACAAGTCGTCTGCTAAATTAAATTTTCGATATTTAGGAGAAATATAAAACTCTTTAATTTGAAGAACTGGCTTAAGTGCTTGAAAAGAATCTTGCTTTTCGCAAACAATACACCCAATCGTATTCCCAATTGCATTCAATGCTACACATAATAAGCTAGACTGGCTTTTTAACTTCTTTTTAAACAATTCTATAAAAGAATGCTTGTCTAACTTCAAGCCATAAATTTGAAGATAAGATTCAATAAAATAATCAACATCAGCTAATTCTGCTTTTCTAAATTCCCACTTTTCTACCAACATAAATATTAATTCAATTTAAGAATTTCGAATAACTCCGACAAGTCGTCGATAATATAATCAGGGGTTGCATCTTGCAACTGCTCCTTGGTTTGAGCTCCAGTGGTAATACCAATACTATATAAACAATTGGCATTTTTGCCTTCTTCAATATCTATTTTTGAATCACCAACTTTAACAATTCTCTTTGGATCTTCAATCGAAAATAAGTTCATTGCAAATTGGATCATATCTGGAGCAGGTCTTGATTTTTTCACATCCGAAGCGGTTACTAACAAATCAAAATGATAAAATTGTCTCCAATTAATTTTCTCTAAAATAAAATTAGCTGTGTTTTTATCGTATCCCGTATTTAAAACAACCAGAACATTTTTATTGCGTAGAGACAATAATACTGACTCGGCATTTTTCATAGCTACAATAGCAAACTCTTCATAAGCAGTCGCAAGCATTGCAAGGAAACGCTTAAATATAGCATCTGATTTATCCAAGTCTGTTTCATTCCCATGTGCTTTAATAATATCCTTAATTGCATTTAGCTTTTCTTGACCAGCGCCGATTGCTAATACACTTAACAAATCAACCTCAATTCCAAAACTATTAATTGCTTTTTGTAAAGTCTTATAAACAATATTGTCTTCGTTAATAGTGGTACCAGCCATGTCAAAAATGACCATTTCTACTTTCATCTTTTTTATGTTAATGCGTTTTGAATAGTAGCTTTATAGGTATCAATTGAAGCCACTTTTAATTCAGGGTCTTTTGCCATATCATCCCATTTTCTTAATTTAACAGCTTCTTTGAAATATTCAAAATTTTCAAAGTTTGATTTCTCAACGCCTTTCATGATTCCACCTTGTAATAAAAGACTAGATTTAGAAGTTGGTGACAAGGTATCATAGTAACCAGGTTCAACAAGACATAAATATCGTTTTGCTGTAACATGTAATTTTACTGCCTCAACTACTTCCTTTTTAAAATAGGTAGTTAAAAATTGAGCTCCCAATTCTTCGTGAACATCATCAACCCCTTGTTCAGTAGCATTGTCAGGCAAATCGTGCAATAAATGCCCAATATCGTGAATCAGCGCAGCTGTAATTAATTCGTCCGAAGCTTCAGCCTCTTTTGCAAAATGAGCAGCTTGTAAGCCATGCTCCAATTGGGTAACTGCTTCCCCGCCATATAAGTCTCCTCCTTTTTCAAGAAATAAATTAACTATATAATCCACTACTTCTTCTTTTTCCATGTAAGTATATTTTTAATATTAAATTTTTGCAACAACTTCTTCGGCAAAACCAAATGACAAAGTCATCCCATTCCCACCAATTCCATTGATAATATATACCCCAGGTTCTACTTTTATAAATAAATCAGTTTCCCCATTCGTCATTTTTGGATAAACTCCGTTCCAGGATTGTTGCATAGTCCAATTATCGATATGCATCATTTTTTTCAAATATTTTAAAATCAGATCATTGACATATTGAATATCAAATGGTTCAAAATCTAATCCATACTCATGAGAGTCTCCAACAGTCAATTCACCTTTATCGTTTTGAGAAACCATAACATGAATGCCCCATTTCAAATATTCAGGTAATTCAGCCTCTATTTTTGACTTTAAAATATCAAGAGATTTCGAAGCCGTAAAACTTTTATAATGTAATAGTGATAAGCCACCGCAAACTGATGTCCCAATTCGATAAGAACTTTCATTTGGCACAAATCGCATCATTTGTAATTTGGTTTTTATAATAGGTAGTTCTTTAAATATGGTTGGATATAATGTTTCAAAATCAGCACCAGAGCATATGCAAATTAAATCCGCATTGTATTTAGTTTTAAATGAAGTCACCGTATTGGTTGTAACGCTTGTTACAGCTGTGCCCCACAAAATATCAATATTATAATAAGTTTTTAAGTACGCTGGCAAATGCTTAATGCCTTCTCTTGGATCAATTATAGTTTCATCACTACTATATAAACCAACTTTTAAGTTATGTTGATTAATGCCTTTAAATTTCTTCTCGATACTTGAAGGAGTTAATAATGCAACAGGTCTTTGTGATTGTAGAAAGTGACTATACAATTCCTCTATAACATCTTGCTCCTCCTGATCATATGCCAAATGGATGCTTCCACAAGGATCAAATGGGATTTTAGCGTTTTTTAAATATTCTTTCCATATCTCTCTCGAACGAATGGCTCTCTCATATAAATGCCCATCAGGCTGCCCAATAGGCCAAATCATACCGAAATTTCTTATGGATGCCCCTAATGATTGTTGAGATTTTTCAAGAATTGTTACTTTATATCCTTTTAAAGCTAATGCACGAGCAGTTGCCATACCTAAAATTCCAGCCCCTACTACAATTGCCGTATTATCACTCATAATTAAATTGATTTATTTTCCTAGAATAATATAGTAATGACAAAATTGACACGATAAGCCCAATAACTGAGCAATAGAGCACACCTTTTGCATAAAATTGTGCCCAATTTAAATTAATGTGAGTTGCTCCTTTAATACTTATTACCATTACTGAGGCTAAGTATCCAAATGAATCCATTAAATAAATTAAAAATCCAACATTACCTTTTAACCTAAATGTGGCAATCATTCTATCAAACATAATTGAATTAAATGGTGTGTAGCCAATATATAAACCTAGCCCTACAAATAACATCCAATGAAATCCATTTACTAACTGATACTCAAATAATAGTGTAATTATTAGCGCCATTAAAAATCCTACAATAATCATATATTGACTAATTAAGAAAACCATGCAATTATTCTTAATTAAAATCATACTTGCTATGATTGTTAAAACAATGATTGCAATTGGCAATTCACTATTGGTAAATACATTCGCATTATTATACCCTAAATTTGTCCAAATATCTGCAGCAAAATTATCTCGTAAATCTCTAAATAATGTAAGTAGCACATAGATGAAAATGAAAGAGAGTACACCAGGCATAAATTTTTGCAAAAAGCTTTTTCGTTCCACACTTGACATAGGAACCCTTGCCGATTTTAATTCAACTTCTTCATTAGTAGGTGGAGGAATTTGTTCAAGTAAATAAACAAGTATTATAATTGGAATAACAAAAACCAACCCTGTAAAGAAAGGTAGCCACATGTCTGAAATGTGAAAATATAGTTGCATCCACTTTCCAACTGATTTTGCAAAGCCCGAGGAAACAATTATACTTGCTCCCATTGCAGCACCTATAAAATCAGTGCCTCTTCTTCCCTCAACAAATGAGAATATTATTCCCCATGTCATTCCCAATGGAAATCCATTTACAAACAAACATAAAATATTTAAAGGCGTTGAGACAAAAGGAAAAATCAATAGTGGCAATAAAGAAATTAATACTAAAATCAATATCAATTTTCCTCGACCAACATATTTTAATTCTGATATAAATTTTACACCAACAAATTTACTAGCTGTATACCCCAAAACCTGAGCAATGACTAATAAGTTTTTAAAGTCAACTCCTAAAAATGAGGGCATATCTTTATACAGACCTACTGTAAAAGGTTTGCGAAAAGCAAAAATACAAGAATAGGTTAAAAAGCATACTAAAGCAATATAAATGGTATTAGCATACTGATTCCGCTTTAAATTAGAAAATGCTGTCATTATTTCAAAATACTATTCAGCGGCTCTCCAACTGGATGCTTTGCATTTTTTTCATTAAATGAGGTCCCCATTAATTTAGCTACTGTTGAAGCAATCTGATTTTGATATAATTGAACAGGCTGTTTTATTTCGCCTTTTTGAGCAATTCCATTACCCATTGCAGCCAACCAAATTTGAGAAGATTCTTTCACTTCTTGTCCATGATTTTTCCAAGTTGATTTTCCTGTGCCTCCACGGCCATGATCACATGTAATGATTAAAGTAGTGTTATTTTTATATTGAGGCATGGACTGCAATGTGCTCCATAAATTTGAAATCATAGCATCCTCAGCATGTAGCGATTTTAAATACTGATCATACATGCCAGAGTGTGCAAAATCATCTGTTTCATCAAAAGAAACATATAATAATTTAGGATGGTAAGCTTTCAAGTATTCCTTTGCAGTAAAATAAGTAAGCAAATCTGGTCTTACATTTATAGGTTTTGCTGTAAGAAACTGCATTTCATTCAGCATTGTCAATGTAGATTCTTTAAAGGAAAGGGTATCTACATCTGCATTTACATACACTCCACTTCGTTTTTCATTTAAAATATATGGGAACACATCCCATGTAGAAAAAGCAGCTACTTTATTCTTGAAATTTGGAATTGAATTAATGTACTCTAAAACATTAATATTCTTGTTCAATATTTTATCATTTGAATTCACCGAATCATCGGCAAATCCAGTGAAAATTTCACTATACCCAGGATAAGAAAATTGGTATTTATTGGAAACATTCATATTGGCTTCGTAATTTCTATTACCCACTAATACCCCTTCATTTGCAATTGTATTCCACAAAAATGGTGTCAATTTTTTACGACGTTCTTTACTATCAGTTGCCCAAAAATTGGCTTTTATATACTCAATGTCACCATCATATGTTTTGTCATTCAAAATGATACTATCTGCTCCATTAAATACCTCTTGCCATCTTAATCCATCTAAAGTAATTACCACCACATTTGGTGCAGCAGGTTCGTTTTTAGGTACATTAAATAAAAGTGAGAAAATGCTGATGATATAAAATAAAATAATATCAAACATAGGTAAGGATTTTGAAACACAAACCTAATAAATGCCTATGCTTATACCCTAAAAAGCCTATGATGAAAAGGTTACTTTATTATTACCAAATTATTAATAAATCGATAAAATGATGATTTCTAATTATGCATTTGTAAATGCGTAGATTTGTAAAATGGAAAACGAGTATAATTATGATGTAATTATTATTGGGGGAGGCCCAATTGGCATTGCTTGTGCATTAGCATGTAAAACCAAGCAATTAAACTATTTAGTTATTGAAAAGGGATGTCTAGTTAACTCTATTTACAATTATCCTCAACAAATGACATTTTTTTCTACATCCGAGAAACTAGAAATTGGAAATATTCCATTTGTATGTGTTCAGCCAAAACCCAATCGCAATGAAGCTTTAGAATATTATAGAAGAGTCGCTAAAGTAGCCGATTTGAATATTCATTTATTTGAGGAGGTAGAAGGTATTGAAACACTTAAAGAGACTAATAGTGAACATTATGCCATTGTTTCTGATAAGGCTAAATACTTCGCAAAAAATATCATTATTGCGACAGGTTTTCATGATATCCCTTATTTATTAAATGTTCCTGGAGAAGACCTCCCAAAAGTGACGCATTATTATAAAGACCCTCATTTTTACGCATTTCAGAATGTATTAATTATTGGAGCCAATAATTCGGCAGTGGATGCAGCTTTAGAAACATGGAGAAAAGGCGCCAATGTCACCATGGTGGTTCAAAATGAAGAAATTGGACAAAGGGTAAAATACTGGGCAAGGCCTGATATCATTAATAGAATACAAGAAGGCTCAATTAAAGTATATTATAATTCGAAAGTGGAATCGATCTCCGAAAAATCAGTAGCTATCAAAAACCAAGATGGAATCATTGATATTCCTAATGACTGGGTGATTGCAGCAACAGGTTATCAGCCCAATTTGACTTTTTTAGAAAAAATTGGCATTAAACTTTCTAATGATGAAATCAGGAAACCAACTTATCATCCTGAAACACACGAAACAAATAAAAAAGGAATTTATCTAGCTGGAGTAATATGCGGAGGTATGAATACACATAGCTTGTTTATTGAAAACTCTATTGAACATGCGAAGTTGATAGCCAATCATATTGAATTAAATCTAACCCATTGATAATTAATAGAATAGGCATTGATAAATAATTTTTCGAAGCTGACATATGTTTGTTTACCTTCGTGAAACTGTTAAAACATGCGCTATACCACAGGAGCACTTCTACTTCTATTTACATTATTTTTTACCTCCATTTTTGCACAAGATTTCAAAAAAATTGATAGTATAATCAATGAGGAAATACAATCAAAAAATATATCGGGAGGGGTTGCCTACATTATTCACAATAACAAAGTAGTACTTGACAAAGCATACGGTTATGCAAGCTTTGAAGGCGATAAAACAATGCAAACCAATAGCATTTTCCGAATTGCTTCACAAACCAAGGCCATTGTTTCTATCGCATTTTTGCAACTCGTAGCACAAAACAAAATTCAGTTAGACGACCCAATTGAAAAATATATACCAGCTTTTACGCACCAAAAAGTTGCCATTATTGAAAAAGACAGCATTCAACTGGTAGATAGAATTAGATCCATAACTATTCGTGATTTACTCACGCATACATCGGGTATTTCTTCGGCTGATGAATACCCAAAATTCAAATCATTATTTGAAAAATACAAACTCAATCAGCCACTCAATAAAGGATATGCAAGCTTAAAAGATGAAGTAAATCAAATTGCAGCGATGCCTTTAGTGCACCAGCCTGGTGCAAGATTTAGTTACGGACTAAGCACGAATGTAATTGGCCTATTAATTGAAATGATTTCAGGGACAACTTTAGACGCTTATTTGAATAAAAATATTTTTGAACCCTTACAAATGCATGATACCTACTTTTATTTACCAGCCAACAAAAAGGACAGATTAGTGAAAGTATATACAAAAATTAATAAAGATAGTTTAGCCGAAATCGATCCAAAGGCTTATCCAGTAAATTATCCTTTACAAGAAAAGGGAAACTACTTTTCAGCCATTGGTGGTTTGGTTTCTACTACCCATGACTATGCCAAGTTCCTTGAATGCTTACTAAATAATGGTAAAACAAAAACAGGCAAACAAATCATTGATATAATTATATTGAACCAATTTTGGAGTAACCAAATTGGAGATAAAACATTTGTATTTGGAGGTTTGAAATCATTAAACAATTTCGGACTAGGTGTAGGGCTCACAACCAAAGAGGGGCAAATAATAAACAATGCATCGGAAGGTAGTTTTTTTTGGGGAGGGGCATTTAATACAGCGTACATGGTAGACAGAAAAAGAAAACTAATCACCTTATTCTATTTTCAACGTGCTCCTTTTGTACTACCTCCATTGTTAACGAAATTGGAAAAAACGACGATTCAAATTATTGATGATGCAGCAAAAAATTAATGAATTTATTCAAAATGCCTTAGCGGAGGATATTGGCAATGGTGATATGACTACACTGGCTACGATTCCAAAAAACAATAACAGTGAAGCAATTTGTTATGTAAAAGAAGATTGCGTGATTGCAGGAATTGATTTAGCCATTCAAATTTGCAAAAAAGTAAATGAAGATTTAACCGTATCCTTTACAGTACAAGATGGTGACGAAGTAAATGCAAATACAGCTATTGGTCGTATTGTTGGAGCCACTCATTCCATCTTAAAATTAGAACGCCTGTTACTAAACTGTATGCAAAGAATGAGCGCAATTGCTACAAAAACAAAACATTTTGTGCAATTGATTGCTCCTTACCGTGTTCAGTTATTAGATACAAGAAAAACAACCCCCAATTTTAGAGTATGTGAAAAATGGGCTGTAGCTATTGGTGGGGGCGTGAATCATCGTATAGGCTTATATGATCAAATTTTAATAAAAGACAATCATATCATTGCAGCAGGGGGTATTCAAAAAGCAATTGAGGCTTGTATGGAATATATGAAGAAGCTACCAACAAAACTGCCAGTTATTGTGGAGGTTAAAAATGAGGATGAATTTAAAATTGCCGAAAGCTACCCAATTGTAGATCGCATATTATTGGACAATTTTACACCCGAAGCTATCATAGCATTATTATCAAAAAATACTGCTCAAAAAAAGTTAGAAGCCTCCGGTGGCATTAATGCATCTAATATTGAGGCCTATGCTAAAACAGGCATCAATTATGTTTCACTAGGCGATTTAACACACCATGTGTCATCTGTTGACATTTCATTAAAAATTATGTAAGATGTTATTTGAGAACGAAATTTCAAAAGTAGGTTATTTAAGTAGGTCAGTGCCTGATGGAATTAATTTAAAGGAGGCGATTCTTAAAATGAAGAAAGAAAAAAATGCGGTGATTCTTGCGCATTATTATGTGAGTGAAGATATTCAATCCATTGCTGATTTTGTAGGAGATAGTCTCGCATTAGCACAAGCTTCCAAAAAGCAATCCTCCAACATCATAGTTTTTTGTGGAGTTCATTTTATGGCAGAAACAGCAAAAATTTTAAACCCAACTGCAAAAGTACTATTGCCTGATTTAAATGCGGGCTGTTCATTAGCTGATTCTGCTCCTGAACAAGCTTTTATTGATTTTAAAAAACAATATCCAGATGCAGTAGTCGTAAGTTATATTAATTGTAGTTCTGAAATAAAAGCTTTAAGTGATTATATCTGTACTTCTTCCAACGCTGTGGATGTAGTAAATGCAATTCCAAAAGAAAAGCAAATCATTTTTGCACCTGATAAAAACTTAGGTATGTATGTGCAAAAAGTAACAGGCAGGGAATTAATTTTGTGGGAGGGTGCTTGTGTGGTGCATGTAAACATTTCCAATGATAAATTAAATGCACTAATGTTAGCACATCCCGATGCAGTATTAATTGCCCATCCTGAATGCTTGCCTTCCATTTTAGATAAAGCTGCATTTATAGGATCTACAAAAGCTTTACTAAATTTTGTACAAACTTCTCCAAACAATAAGTTCATTGTAGCCACCGAAGCGGGTATCTTGTATCAAATGAAACAAGTGGCCCCTAATAAATTAATCATACCTGCACCTGCCTTAGAATCCAATTCTTGCGCATGTTCGGAATGCCCCTATATGAAAATGAACACATTAGAAAAACTATATAATGCCTTGTATTATGAGCTTCCTGAAATTAATGTAAATGAAAAAACACAAGCAGGCGCATTAAAGGCATTAAACAATATGTTGTCTATTTAATTTTATGGAGCAGGCATACGATATTGTCATTGTCGGTTCTGGTATTGGAGGCTTGAGTACCTTACTTTACCTCACAGAAACACCTGAATTTAAACTAGGGAAACTATCCATTTGTTTAATTGCGAAATCAAATTTAAACACCACAAATACCGATTGGGCTCAAGGAGGAATTGCTGCGGTTCATGCATTAACCGATCATTTTGAAAAACATATTCAAGAGACCTTAATTGCAGGATCATTCGCAAACAACAAATTCATTGTTGAAAAAGTAGTGCATACAGCCCCTACTATTATAAATGACTTAATAAAATGGGGAACTCAATTTGATAAAAACAATAACGAATTTGATTTAGCTAAGGAAGGAGGACATAGTGAAGCAAGAATTTGGCACAAGGCCGACCAAACAGGACATGCCATACAATCTGCTTTAATAAACGAATTAAAAAAACTACATAACCTAGCAATTTTCGAAAATACCAGCTTATTGCAAGCCAATCATATTGGAGATAACAGCTTTGCATTACAATTGTATGACATGCTGAATGGTCAATATAAAACTGTCCAATGTAATAAATTGGTACTGGCAACAGGCGGTTTAGGGATGCTGTATTCAAAAACCACCAATCAAGAAATTACAACCGGCGACGGCATTGTGCTTGCAAAAAAACTAGGAGCTACTATTCAGAACCTATCCTACATTCAATTTCATCCAACAGGATTGTATGAGCATAGCAATATTTCATTTTTAATTTCAGAAGCATTAAGAGGTGCTGGCGCAATTTTAAGGAATGAAGTTGGAGAAGCATTTATGATAAAATACGATGAAAGAAAAGATTTGGCTCCTAGGGATATAGTATCCAGAAGTATCATACAAGAAATATCAAGTCAAAAAAATAAATATGTTTATTTAGACGCTACAAAGATTAATTTGTCGATTTTGAATAATCATTTTCCAACCATTAAAGACACTTGTAAAGAAAAATTAGGAATTGACATTGAATACCAAATGATACCTGTTGTTCCTGTACAACATTATTCCTGTGGAGGCATTCAAGTTAATGAATTTGGCGAAACCACTGTTCCCAATTTGTTTGCTATAGGTGAACTGGCTAATACAGGATTGCATGGCGCCAACCGTTTAGCATCCAACTCATTATTAGAAGCCATTGTTTTTGCGAAGTACTCAGTTGAAAAATTAAAAAATGCCTCATTGAATACTACATACAATAATGAACCATTCATTACCCCTGCTACCTACAATTATGATTTGTGCGCGATTCAAAATATTATGAGCACTTACGCTGGAATCAAAAAATCAACTGCAGGTCTATCAAAAGCATTGGAGCTGCTTTTGGAGATAAAAAATAAAACGCATAAAGATTCAGTATTCAGTTATACCAGTTTTGAAGCAGGCTGTGTACTTGAAACAGCAATACTTTTAATTCAAGACGCCCAACAACAAAAAGAAAATAAAGGTGTGTTTTACAATATTAACTTAGTGTAAAAACCGGTATCTTAATAATACATCTGAGTCAAAAGACTGTGTGGATATTAGTTGCAATTTTTTTGAGCCACTCATGTTTTGTGCAATGGCACTATTAAACACATTCAATGCTTTGTTATCTGCTAATATACTCGGGCAAATAAAAAGATATAATTCATCTACGCAGTTAAATTCTAAAAAAGCAGCGTTCAAAGTACCACCAGCTTCAATAAGCACTTCGCAAATTTTATTTTGCAGCAAATAGCTGTTTAAAATATTTAAGTCACAAACACCATTGGGCATTGGAATTGAAACAATAATTACATTTTCAGGTACATCGTATTTTTCAAATGCTTCCGATGCAAGCGCTGTAACTAAATATATTTTAGAATTTGTTCTTTTGTAAAATATCTTTAGCTGCTTGTTTTTGGGTTTTAATGAGTCTAAGTTTTTATCAATAACTACCAGATTTAATTCTACTGGATCATTGCCTTCTACCCTACAATTCAGGGTAGCATTGTCCTTAATCACCGTTTTTGCTGTAGTTAAAATGGCACTCACATTTTTTCTTAAAACCTGATGTACAAAATTTCTGCTTTGTGAATTAGACAGCCATTTGCTTTCGCCATTTCGGTCGGCAATTTTGCCATTTAAAGTTATTGCCGACTTAAGAATATACTTTGGCCTCTTTAATTTTTGATTAAGAAAAAATACTTCGTTTAATGTTTCCAGTTCAGGTAAAAAACATTCTTCGACAATAACCCCATTGGCTGCTAAATAACTTGCACCAGAAACAAGTGGATTAGGATCCATCGAACCTATCACCACTCTGGGGATTTTGTGTTTTAATATAAGTTCAGTGCAAGGGGGTGTTTTGCCAGTATGAGAGCAGGGCTCTAAACTTACATATAAAGTACATTTAGATAAGTCATCTTGAACAGTTAAAGCTTCTTGAATAGCAAATACCTCGGCATGCGGACCACCGTATTGTTGATGGTAACCCGATCCAATGATGCTACCGGTTTCGGAAACCACAATAGCCCCTACCAAAGGATTCGGCCTCACATTGGGAATACTTGCGGAACTCGCTAATAAAAAGGTGCTATGTAAATAGTCGCTTGAGGTCATTTCGGTTATCTTTGCAACTCAAATTTACCTACAAAATACCATATGTTTACAGGAATCGTATCGGACGCATTTATTGAACAACTCATAGTAGATCCCGAGGGATGGGAGCTTGTCATCAATGCTCCAATAATTACCGAAAAAGTAAAAATTGGCGATAGCGTAGCCATTGACGGCGCTTGTTTATCGGTAATAAAAATAGAAGGTACTTTATTGTCTTTTTATGTTTCCACGGAAACAATCGACAAAACAATTATAAAAATATATTCTAAGGGTACTAAGATTAATATTGAATTACCTATGCAACCTACTGGTTACCTAGGAGGTCACTATGTACTGGGCCATGTAGATACCACTTCATTGGTTTCCAAAATAGTTCCCGGCGAAAAAGCATGGTTCTTTAACATACAAATTCCCGAACAATTTATAAAATATGTTGTTTACAAAGGATCAGTTGCTATCAACGGAATTAGTTTAACAATTAATAAAGTAATTGGCGATGAAATAGAACTTTGTATTATACCTGTAACCATTGCTAAAACAAATATGTCCTTATTAGAGGTGGGAAGTCAGGTAAATATCGAATTCGATATTTTAGCAAAATACACCGAACAATTACTAAATAAAAGAGACAATTAATATGTTCAATACAATTGAAGAGGCATTAGCATCCTTTAAAAATGGCGACCCTATTTTAGTAGTAGATGATGAGTCTAGAGAAAATGAAGGAGATATTATTTTTCCAGCAGATGCTGCAACTCAAGAAAAACTAAACCTATGTGCAACTGTTGCTAAAGGATTAGTTTGTATTGCTATAGATCCTAAAACCGCACAAAGACTGAGCTTAAAACCGGTACCATCAAATCATTTAGATCCTTTTCATACTGCATTTTATGATTCGGTAGATGCATCAGATGTATTTGGAATTACTACTGGTATCTCAGCAAAAGAGCGAGCAATTACCGCTGCGCATATTGCCAATCCAAACAGCAAACCTACTGATTTTATAAAGCCTGGGCATTTATTTCCGGTAGTTGCGAAAACCAATGGAGTGCTAGTAAGGCAAGGACATACCGAAGCGGCCGTTGATTTATGTAAACTAACCGGCCATGAACCAGCAGCAATTATCTGTGAAGTGATGGATACAGACGGTAATATGATGAGAAGAGACGGATTATTTGATATGGCAAAAGCAAATCGTCTTAAAGTTATCAGTATTCAACAAATTATTGATTACCGAAATCAAACAGAAAACCATTTATTATTTGTTTCAAAATCTATCTTGCCAACTTTCTTTGGAGATTTTGATATTCAAGTATTTGAAAATTACTTAACAGGACAGGAACACGTATTACTTTCTATAAATAAAAATGAAAATAAACCTATTGTACGTTTACATAGTGAATGTTTAACAGGTGATGTTTTTGGAAGTATGCGTTGTGACTGTCAACAACAACTTCATCAATCTTTGTCATTGATATCCAAAAATGGAAATGGATATTTAATTTATTTAAGAGGGCAAGAAGGAAGAGGAATTGGTATCGGCAACAAAATTGCCGCATATGCACTACAAGAAAAAGGTCATAATACCTATGATGCCAATGAAAAGCTAGGGCTTCCTAAAGACAATAGAAATTATACCGATGCAATATGGATGCTAAAAGCACTTAACATTAATCACTTTAATTTGATTAGTAATAATCCAGAAAAAATAAAGGCATTAACAAATGCAGGTTTCGCATTCAATGTGTTACAAGTACCTATTATTGCGAATGAACAAAATAAACAATACCTAAATGATAAAATCAATTTAGGAAAACATAGTATCCAAATTAAATAAAACATTTTTATGGTAGCCATTATTAAAGCCCAATTCAATAGTCATATTACCGACTTATTAACTGCTAGCTGTGAAGACCATTTAACAGAACAAAAAATGCCATATACATTGTTCGAATGCCCTGGAGCAGTTGAAACAGTGGTATACGCAAACAAGTTAATTAGCACGGGCAAATACAAGTCTATTATTGTGATAGGTGCTATTATAAAAGGAGATACCGATCACTATGAATATGTATGCCAATACGTGACAAATGGCATAAGTCAATTGTCGGCTTTGCATACAACACCCATTGTGTTCGGTATCTTAACTACTCAAAATGAGGAATTGGCTTACGAAAGAGCCGCTATCGATAGAATGAATAAGGGAAAAGAATTTGCAGAAACAGCCCTGTTCATGATGAAAGCGTTCAACTAGTTCGTATAAAGCTCGCGTAATTGTTTAATTTTTTTATCATTCAAGCCCATTACTTTTTCTAAATAATTATCAATTGTTCCATATTGGCTTTTGATAGTAGTAAAAGTAGATTGAATATAGGATCGCTTAGCACCCATCATGCTAGTTGCTGTTTTTTCATCTAATCCATAATATTTAGTCATTTGAGCAATGGCTTTTGCATTTTCATTGCGACGATAATAGTTGGTTGCTTCATAATCATTAAAAATAGTTTCTTCGTCAACACCTAATGCATATAAAATTAAAGCAGCTGCAATACCTGTTCTATCTTTACCTGCCGTGCAATGAAACAAAATTGGACTAGAAGATTTATTGGCTAATAAACTATCAAATAAAGGTGCGTATCTGTCTTTAAAAGGAGTCAACACCGTATAAAAGCTAATTAAAAAAGAATCAGATTTCATATACCTTCCCATATTTTTCATGTAGTTGCTGTCTCCCACATTTTCACTACCGGCAGGTAAAGAAATACGTTTAGTGTTTGCTGGAATTTTATCCGGAGCTGTTTTAACTTCATATGGGCCTCTAAAGTCAAAATCATACTTAATATTTAAATCAGCAACTTTAGCAATATCGGCATCAGATAAGGTGTTTAAAGCGGCTGAACGATAAATGACAGCAGTTTTAACATGCTTTCCTTCCTTTGTTTTATACCCACCTAAATCTCTAAAATTTACAGCGCCTTGCAATTTTACCTCTCGTATGCTACTATCAGAAATTTGCGCAAAACTATTAAGTCCAATCATTCCCATTAAAAAACCTATTATAAATTTTTTCATATTTAAAGTTATTGAAATTGTGAAAATAAAAAAGTGGGAAGCTTTTACACTCCCCACTCGTATCATAAACCCATTTACCAAATTATTTAATTAACCACATTTTAGCATTTAAGTCATCCGTACCACCGTATTGAGATGATAAAGCAGATTTATTATTTACACCATTGTAGTTGATTTCGTCAACTGGATATTGCCATCTTAAAGGAATTTTAAATGATGGAGTACCTATACCAGTCCCACCTTCTTTAAATGCAGGAATACCTGTTCTTCTCCATTGATAGTAAGATTCAAAACCTGAATTCAAGAAGAAAGAAACATACTTTTGATTTAAGATTTGTGTTAAACCAGTAGCATTGTCACCAGCATATGCAATATTTGTTAAGAATGTATTTACGTCATATGTAGCTGTTCCCAACGCAGGCTTAGTACCGTCATTGTTACCTATTGCAATAGTTCCACCTTGCTTAATACCATACCAATCTAGTGATGCTTGAACACCTTTTGTATACCAGCTTGAAGCAGATACACCGGTAATCCAGCCTCTGTTAGCAGCTTCTGCAATATTGAAACACATTTCACTGTAGCCTAATATAATATATGGCTCAGATAATGTACCACCAATATTTGTAGGTGTCATGTAGCGATTGTAGCTAAGGCCAGCAAGAGGGGTATTGTTAGTAAAAGTGAATTTCATTGATGAAATAGCAGAGTCTTGATCTTGACCCACATAGTTTGAAAAACTTCCAACAGGATTCGTTGCATCTATACTTAACACACCTGGAGATAATAAAGCTAATACACGAGGATCTTTATTTGGCACCGTAGCACCAATCCATGTTTTAGAAATATTAATACAGTTATTGTATTGTGCATAACCATATCTATGAGGAGGATATTGGTTGTAAGCTGAATTGTAAACAAACTTTACGTTATCGCTATTACTTGTCATAACAGGATAAAGTGTAGGATTTCCTATGATAGTTGCGAATTGAGATTTGATGTTTAAATCCGCATTATCATCAGCACGCTTACTTAATGAAATTAATACTCTTAATTTATAAGTATTAATTGCTTTTTGCCATTGCGCATAGGTTAAACCAAATACATCACCACCTGCATCCACTTTAGTGTTTGCATTTGAAGTAGAAATTAAAGCAGCTATTTGTAAGTTAGCAGAATCTAATAAAGCCAACGATTGCTTGTACACATCATGCTGACTATCGTACTTTGGAGTTAAGTTATTGATGTCATTTGATTGTGACATTGGAATATCACCTACTCTTTGTGTTAACCAAATGTAAGAGTATGCTTTAAAGAATTTACTTAAAGCAAAATATACATTCGTTTTGTTTTTATACTGATTAAATGCTTGTTCTTCCATTTTTACACAATACTTAATATTATCATAAGTTGTGCTTGTTGTAGACCAGTTGTAAGCATTGGTACCATAATAATATGTATAGTTAGATACTGTATTTTGGTTCCATTTCCATACGTTTGAAACAATTGGATCTTCTTCCTTCATTAAATTCGCAGTGATGTGATTTAATATTAATGAAGAAGGGATAGTAGAGCTTTCAGCAGCAACATTCGGATTGGATAACAAATCACCTTTTTGGCAACCTGTGATACCAAAACTTACAGCTACTAAGCCTAAGATGATATTACTTAATTTGATTTTCATATAATTACTTTTATACATTTTGAATTTTAGAAGTTAAGATTAATGTTAAATCCGAATCTTCTTGCAGTAGCAGATTGTAAAATTGCTCCTTTTTGTAAAGATCTATCTGAGTCATTATATCCAGATGCAAATTGATCTAAGTCTTGGTCTTTTCTATCAGCGAAGTACAATAAGTTTCTACCTACTAATGAAATAGTAGCTCCTTTAATATACTTTAACTTAGACAAAAAGTTAGCCGGTAAAGAATATGCAATATTTACTTCACGTAATTTTACGAATGAACGGTTTGTCATCCAGTATTCATCCACACCGCCATAACCAGATGCACCAGCAATAGTTTGAACTTTAGCGGCAACATCGTTTTGAGCAAATGTCAATGCAGATAAGTTTGTAATTGTCCCATTAGCATAAGTTGGAGTTCCAGAAACAATTTTAACACCAGGGCCAACATATTTAGCAGTTTGTGCAACAGTTCCGTTAGCAGTTGTTTGCCATTCAGCTAAACGTGCAGCACCAATAGCACCTTGAGCAGACTCAATTGAAGTACCGCCATTCATACCATCATGATAAATTTGGTCGTAGATATTTCCACCAATTCTACCATCAAATTGGAAACCAAAGCTTACATTTTTGAAAGTGAATTTGTTGCTAATTCCAAAAGTATAATCAGGATTTGCAAATCCTAAGAATTTATTGTTACCAATATCAGAAGGAGCTCTTAATGGAGTACCGCCAGACCAAACAATATTGTTTGAACCATCACGTACAAATCCAGAACCATAAATTGCATCTAAACGATCTCCTACTTTGTATACGTGATTATTTAATGTCAAGCCTGTTTCATTGCCATAAATTGCATCCAATGTCTCCTTATAGGTTGAATAAGTTGCATTGATATCCCAGTTAAAGTTTGAAGTTTTAATTGGAGTACCAGATAAGGTAATTTCAAAACCCGCTTTCTTTGAAGTAATACCATTTACGTTTTGAGCAGCGTATCCTGTAGATGAAGCTACTGGCAATGCATAAATTTGAGGACCGTTAAAACTTGTAAAGTAAGTGAAATCAAATCCTAATCTGTTTTTTGCAAATTTTAAATCCACACCACCTTCATATGAAGTACGATCAAATGGTTTTAAAGCGCTATTTGCAATAGTATTAGAATAACCTACTGAAGGAGTTCCATTATAATAAGATTGAAACGCATATGCATTTTGGTTTGCATAAGAAGGGCCATCATAAGAACTATATAAGTCAGAACCATATCCTAATAAACCACCATTCGTACTTGTACCAGTAATTGCAGTAAATGCAGACGGCACAGTAGATTGAGTTAATCCACCTTTCACATCAGCAAATGAAGCACGTACTTTTGCAAAAGAGATAAATGAAGGTAAATTCATATAATCTTTTAAAGCAGAACTTAATGATACTGAAGGATAGAAGAAAGTATTATTTCCATCAGGTAAAGTAGATAATTGATCCACACGACCTGTATGTGATAATGTAGCATATTTACTTAAAGATAAATCTATAGAGTAAAATGCACTATATACTTGCATTCTTGAATTCCATGTATAAGCTAAAGCAGCATCTTTTGTATTTGATAATACATATAAGTTTGGAACCGCTAATGCTTTCGTAGTACCCCAGAAAGAGTTATAAGAGAAAGATCTTTCAGAAACACCTGCTAAAGCAGAGATCCCAATTTGACCTACTTTCTTTTCGTAATTAGCAGTTAAGTCAGTATT
>CANCEU010000034.1 GCA_947375185.1 Chitinophagaceae bacterium | reverse complement strand
TGGATCGATGATGAAAAAATAATTGAAGCAGATGCCGTAATTATATCTACAGGGGCAAGTGCAAAATGGTTAGGTATCCCAAGTGAAGAGCGCCTAAATGGTTTTGGTGTAAGTGCTTGTGCGGTATGTGATGGATTCTTTTTTAAAGGGAAAGAAGTGGCAATTATCGGTGCGGGAGATACTGCCGCCGAAGAAGCACATTATTTATCTAAAATGTGTTCACAAGTACATATGATTGTGCGTAAAGACCAAATGCGCGCAAGTAAAGTAATGCAGGATAGAGTGTTGAATACACCGAATATAAAAGTGTATTTTAATACTGAAACTGATGAGATTTTAGGTGAAAAAACAGTCCAAGCTGTTCGCGTTAAAAATAATATTACCAACGAATTACAAGAAATTCCAGTGAGTGCATTTTTTGTTGCTATTGGTCACAAACCAAATAGTGATATTTTCCAAGGATTCCTTGATATGGATGAAACTGGGTATATTTTGACACAACCAGGTACAACTAAAACAAATATTGAAGGTGTTTTCGCTGCAGGTGATGTACAAGATAAAAACTATCGTCAAGCAGTTACTGCTGCAGGTAGTGGTTGTATGGCTGCTTTAGATGCGGAAAGATATTTAACTGCAAAAGGACACTAGTCAATACTTAGTATGCGTATTAGCTTAAGCAATTTAGAATTTTTTGGGTTTCATGGTTTGTATGAAGGTGAAAAAAAAATAGGGAATCAATTTATAGTTGATATTCATATTGATTTTACTCCTAAAGTTACAATTGTGAGTGATTTGAATGAGACAATTGATTATGTACATGTATACAATAAAGTAAAGCAAATTATGGGTACTCCAACACCTTTGCTTGAAACACTTGTATGCAAAATTGCGGACCAAATTTTATTGGACCATACAATTGCAGACAAAGTATTTGTTCAAATTACAAAACAGAAATTGGCTATTCCATATTTTGTTGGGGACACATCTGTTTCAATTGAAAGAAAAAGAGATTAGATTTTCTTTCCAACCCAACGGTTAGATTTGATATATAAATAGGAAGGAATCAATAAGCAAATCCAATAAATGATTTCACATAACCAACCTATGGTTATTGGCAATTGTAAATATTCAATAGTTGTATAGCAATAAGCAATGTAAATAATAATCGCAAAAAACTCAATCCATAAATTGATTTTTGATTGCCCTGTTCCGGTAACGGCATTTAACCAAACAGTTGCTATTGACATTAATAATAACGCAAATGAAACTACTCTTAATACAGGAATACCTTCTTGCATAAATCCATCTCCTTGGCCATATATTGAAAGGAATTGATGCGCAAATACATTTAATAAAAGGAAAACTGTTAATGCAAATCCTAAGCTCCATTTCATAATTTTTACGATTAATGGTATAACTTTTTCTTGCATATTTTGACCAATAATGTTGCTCACCATAGTGTTGGAAGTAGCTGCAAATGCCCAAGTAAAACTTCCAAAAAATCCGAAAATATTTCTCATTGAATTGGATACTGCTAAGGATTGTTCTCCTCTATGTTCAATTAAAATATAAAAGAACTCCCAGCTAATAATACTTATCATATACTGCGCCATAATAGGCGCGGACTGAGTTAGTATTAATTTTATATAGTCTGACTTGTATGAAAAATGTTTAAATAGCTCGAATCTTGAGCCTATCTTTTTATAATGTATAACTAAATATATTACTAGTAAGCCCATTATTTCGGCAATGATTGATGCATAGGCTGCACCATTTAAGCCAATTGCTACAAATCCAAAATGACCAAAAATTAAACTGTAATCAAAAAAGATATTGACAATAGCTTCAGTTGCAGTTCCAATTATCAAAAAATTACTTTGATTCGTCCCAACAAGTAATGCATTGCGCATTTGATAAATAAACAAAAACGGTAAGCCCCAAATTCTAATTTTTAAGAAATCTATGACAGTGGCAGTTATTTTTGGATCATGTAAAACAGATTTAAATAAACTAGGGGCGATAAAATAGGTAAAGGATATGCCAATGATAGATAAGAATAACGATATAATAACTCCTTGAGAAAACAGTATACCAATCTCATCAATTCTGTTTTCACCAGCCCTTCTTGAAATTAATGCTTGTAAGCCATTATTCAACCCTTGACCCATTACCCCAAAAATTAAATAATAAACACCAGTAACACCTGCAATAGCAAGTGCTTGGCTACTTAAAGCGCCTAAAAATATATTGTTAATCACAAAATTAACCTGAGGCACCAAAATGGCCAAAGCTATAGGAAGCGAAATGGATAAAATTTGCTTACTTGATACATTTACCTGTAATGAAGGGGATGTGCTTATTTCACTCATATTTTACAAATCTACAATTAGTTTTAGCAAAGAACTGCCTCTTTTTTAATATCATTGCATAAGATTTAACCTATGGCAAAAAAGAGTATCGGCATTTATTCAAATTTAGAAAGCACATCCAATAATAAAGTTGAGGATTTGTATCTTATTGTGGATAATAACAACATTGTTTTTACTGTTAAAAATATACAAACAAACCATTTTGTTGCTTTTGAACATTTCGCAAATAACCAAGATAATTCAGGGTGGCATCAGTTAGTTGCCTATTTGCAAAACAATTCTAAATTGATTCATGGTGTATTTGGTAATGTATTTTTCGTATGGAATAATCCTAGATTTATTTTAACTAATAAATTACAGAAACAAGATACACTTATCTATTTGGAAGAATTAAATATGGTGCATGGTAAATCAATTGACGAAGAATTGTATTTAACACCCATTGATGATAAATTATTAATTGCCTTTACGGTACCTGACGCTTTAAGTACTTTATTGTCAAGGTCATTCCCAACTGGTAAATGGCACCATTATGCCGAATATATACTTGCAAGTTCTGCGCAAAACGAAGCACAGGTATATTTATTCGAGAATAGTTTTTGTTTACATGTGGTTAAGGAAGGAAAGACACAACTTATAAATTATTTCCAAATTGAGGGAGAAGACCAAAATTGTTACCATATTTTGAATGCATGTACAAATGCTAATTTGGATACTAATTTGTCTAAACTTACAGTGTGGGGATTTAATAATTTACAACACAATTTCATTAATAAAATAGCATCCTATTTTTTAGCAGGTGAAATTGTAGAAACACGCAATACGGGAATAGGAGCTTCATTAAACACGAGCTATCCTCAAAATATTTACGCTAATTATTTTATTTTTTAATGAGAATCATTTCTGGAAAATTTGGAGGTCGTAAAATTAATCCGCCACACAATATGCCTTATACAAGGCCAACTACAGATATTGCGAAGGAGGGGTTATTTAATATATTACATAATCGCGTGCAAATTGAAGGGGCTAAAACACTTGACTTATTTGGAGGCACTGGATGTATCAGTTATGAGTTAGCATCTAGAGGCGCCGAGCAATTAACCATTGTAGAGAAAGATAGTCAAATGTCAGATTTCATAAAAAAAAATATTGACATGCTTAAAATTGAAAATACACAACTAATGCGCATGGACGTATTTCAATTTATAAATACCAGTACCAATCAGTATGATATTATTTTTGCAGGACCTCCTTATGCATTAAATACGATAGATGACTTACCAAGAATAATTGTAGAAAGAAAATTAATTAGTCCAGAAGGATATTTTATTCTTGAACATACACCAAGAAACAATTATAAAAATTTTGAAGGGTATAGCTTTGAACGAAATTATGGCTCAACTATTTTTAGTTTTTTCGAATAAAATTTCATTATGCTGAAATCCGAATTACGAAAAACATATTTACAAAAGCGTAAATCGTTATCCCAATCTGAATGTGTCAAATTGGATGATTTATTATTAATACAATTCCAAAAAATGGATTGGAGTGATGTTTTTTGTATTGGCAGTTTTTACCCAATGGAAACGCATAATGAACCTAATTCCTTATTACTTACCCGCTATTTGAAAGCAATTATTCCTAATTTATCAGTTGTTTATCCACGAATAAATGCAACTGATAATAGTATGGAATTTTATGAAGAAACTGAAAGTTTAATTGAAAATAAATGGGGTATTCAAGAACCCGCGCCTTTAAATAAAGTATTACCCGAACAAATGGACATTATTTTGGTCCCATTGTTGATTTTTGATGGTGAAGGACATAGAGTTGGCTTTGGAAAAGGATATTATGACAGGTATTTTGATAAATATGCCTATTCAAATAATAGAGTGGGGGTATCCTATTTTGATCCTATCCCTAAAATTGAAGATACCGATCAATTTGATGTACCTTTAACACATTGCATTACGCCATGGAATCGTTATGAATTTTAACAACCTATTTTTAAAATCTTTTAGAGTTTTATTACTACCATTTGCGATCATTTATGGTTGGATAATATCAATCAGAAACTGGTTGTACAATAAAAATATATTTAAATCTGTTCGATTTAATTTTCCAATCATCTGTGTTGGTAATCTTTCTTTAGGGGGTACAGGCAAATCTCCAATGGTGGAACATTTACTTTCGATTACTGCTGACAAATATAAAATGGCTACACTTAGCCGAGGGTATAAAAGAAGAACAAAAGGGTACGCTTTAGCTGACAGTAATACCACCGCTTTAGAAATAGGAGACGAACCCATGCAATTTCATATTAAACATCCTAATGTTTCAGTAGCTGTGGGGGAACGAAGAATTGAAGCCATCCCTCAATTAATTCAAGACATTCCAAATTTACAAGCAATTATATTAGACGATGCTTTTCAGCATCGTGAAATAATTGCAGGGTTCAATATTTTACTTACTGACTACAATAATCTCTATTGCGATGATATCTCATTTCCTACTGGCGATTTAAGAGATGAGCGTAAATCAGCCAATAGAGCGGACATTATCGTCGTTACGAAATGTCCTAACAACTTAACTACGGAAGAGAGAGATGAAATCATTGAAAAACTATACCCAGCTCAAAATCAAAGTATTTTCTTTACAAGTATAGCTTATGAAACGCCATATCACATTTACAATCCAAATGATGAATGGGTATTAACTATAAATGATGAAGTGCTACTAGTGTGTGGGATAGCGAATCCATTGCCGTTAAAAGAATATTTGCATGAACACACACATACTTATTATCAATTGAGTTATAGTGATCATCATATATTTTCAATTGAAGACTTAAGTGAAATAAAAGACAAATTCGAACAAATCAATACCAAAAGAAAACTAATTTTAACCACCGAAAAAGATGCTGTTAGATTGGTTAAGTATACCGAAGAATTAAATGAAATTCCTTTGTATGTTTTACCAATAAAACCCCATTTTTTATTTAATGCCGAACAGGAATTTAATAGACTGGTTATAGATTATCTTGATCAACATTATAATAAAGAAAATGGGAACTAAAAAAAATACAAATAATAAATTGAATAATAAGAAGTCTACCAAAAAGACCCACAAAACTACGAAGCAAACGAATTTAGTAACTACTTATAGAGGAGTTTTAGATATTGCAAAATCAGGAATGGGTTTTGTAATGGTTCCTAATATGGAAAACGATATTCTTGTTTTTCCTACAGATTTTAACACTGCATTAAAAGGTGATGAAGTCGCAGTAAAAATTACGAAAATTAGACAGGGTTCTGGAAAAAAAGAGGGTAAGGTGTTGGAAGTTTTAAAAAGAAAACAGGTTTCATTTGCAGGTACAATGCAAGTAATGGAAAAAACTGCATTCTTTATTCCTAATACTATCTATCCAATGCCAGATATCTATGTTCCTTTAAATAAATTAAAAGGAGCCAAAGACAAGGATAAAGTAATTGTACAATTAACCAAATGGGAAAATGCGAATCGTAAACCAGAAGGTGAAGTTGTTAGTGTGTTTACCCCTGAGCAGGAGAATGATTTAGCAATGAAATCGATTGTTGCAGAAGCAGGGTTCACATTAGAGTTTAGCGAAGAATCTTTGGCATTTGCGAGATCATTAAGCGATAAGATAACTGATCAGGAAATAGCGAAGAGAAAAGATTATAGAAAAGTATTGACTTTTACTATTGACCCAGTTGATGCAAAAGATTTTGATGATGCAATATCATGGCAAAAACTAGACAATGGGAATATTGAAGTGGGAGTTCATATTGCGGATGTAAGTCACTTTGTTCAGCCAGAAACAGCAATAGATAAAGAAGCTTATGAAAGAGCAACATCGGTTTACTTACCAGATCGTGTTTATCCAATGTTGCCAGAACGAATTTCTAATGAATTATGCTCACTTAGGCCACATGAAGAGAAGTTGACATTCTCTGCTACATTTGAAATTAATGAACAAGGGAAGATTGTAAACACTTGGTATGGTAAAACTATTATTTTTTCGGACCGAAGATTTACTTACGAGCAGGTTCAAGAGATTATTGAAACAAAAGTCGGAGACCATAGTGGGGAGATATTGTGGTTATTAGATTACACACAAAAATTAAGAAAATCAAGATTTGATAACGGTGCTATCAATTTTTCATCTCAAGAAGTTAGATTCACATTAGATGAAAAGGGGAAACCAACTGGCATCACAGTTAAGGAAAGTAAGGAATCACATCAATTAATTGAAGAACTTATGCTAAAAGCGAATCAATTAATTGCTGAGAAAATGGGTCTAATCAAAATTAAAAAAGAACCAATACCTTTTCCTTATCGTGTACATGATCAACCTAATGAGGATAAATTGGCACCATTTGTTGCTTTTGCTAAATCGCATGGATACCCATTTGATTTAAGTAGTCCTGATCAAATTGCGCATAGTTTTAATGCATTAATGATATCTGCACATGGTAAACCAGAACAACATGTTTTAGAACAATTGGGAATCAGAACCATGGCTAAAGCAGTGTATACAACAAATAATATTGGTCACTATGGATTAGGGTTTGAGCATTATTGTCACTTCACGTCACCTATTCGTAGATATCCAGATGTATTAGTGCATCGTGTAGTACAATCTGTGCTATTAGGAAATCCGATGAATGATAGTGCAATGGAAGAAAAGTGTGTACACTGTAGTGAAAGAGAACGTGCAGCTATGGAGGCAGAAAGAGCTTCCAATAAATATAAACAAGTTGAATTCATGAGTCAATTCCTTGGTCATACATTTGAAGGAGTGATTAGTGGAGTAGCTAGTTTTGGTTTCTTTGTTGAAACTGTTGCTCATAAATGCGAAGGATTGGTTAGTATAACTACATTGTCTCGTGTGGATGATTTTAGATTAGTTGAATCTGATTATTCACTTGTAGGTTTACGCTCGGGTCGTAAATTTAGTATGGGGGATAAAATCATGGTTAAAGTGGTAGCAGCTAATTTAGACAAGCGTCAATTAGATTTTGAGTGGGAGCCGAATAAATAAAAAAAATTATAATTCAATTTCCTCAAAAATAATTCCTTCTTCAGCTAAAGTTTTCAAAATTGGTTTGTAAATATTAGGGTGAGTAGGTATGTGCAAACCAGTAAGGTTAATTGTGCCCATTAAATAGGCACAAACGCCCATCGCTAAAGGCAAGCCCACCGTTTTTGCCATCGCCGTATTGGTAGCATCTTCACCTTTTATAATCATACTGCTATGTATCTCATGTTGTTTGTCATGTAGCATGTATTTGATTTCATGTAACATAATAACCATGTCTTTGTCAATCGAAGATAATTTCCATTTTGCCTCTAATATCCACTGTAAAATGGCAGCATTGTTATTGAATAAAATTGGAATTTGAATTTCATTTTTAAAATCAAGATAATCTAACTGAATTTTTAACAATGGGTCCATCAACATTCCATTATAAATTTCGGTTAAATGATTAGCAATCAAATGTTGATTAAACCAGCTATTAATAGTATCATTAATGTTTCTTGTTATATTTTTTTCATCAGTAAGACCTAACTTAATGATAGCATCCCAACCACTACAAAATTGAGTGTGTCTTAATGTAGTTCTTACAAAATTTTGAATCTCTTTTAATTTATAGGTTTCAATATAGGATAATGAATTTCTATTGGGGTAATAGGATAGTGCCTCATGGTAAGGAATGTGTACTTTAGGTGCATTTTGAAATAGCTGTTGATAATGTAGTTCTTTAGTAAATCCGTCTTCCAAATAAAGAGCACCCGCTTTTCCAGCAAGTATGATATTTCGAGGGTTCCAACTGATTTTATAATGCCATGGATTATTATCACTTTCTGGAGCAATTAAACCGCCGCAATGGGACTTGAAATGGGTGATTATTCCTCCCATATTTTGAATACGGTGAATCAATTCCATTGCACTCATATGATCAATGCCAGGATCTAACCCCATTTCGCATAAGAATAGTAAATTTTTAGCTTCAATTTCTGGAGCCAAGGCCTTTAATTGATCATCCACATAGGAAGCAGTAAATAATGGCTTCAAATGGGCCAAACAATCCTTTGCAACTAATAAATGTAAAGCAGGGGGTAACATTGAAATAACTACATCCGCATTTTTGATAAAGTTTGATCTGTCAATAGGGTCTAGTATGTCAAAGCCAACGGCATGGCCATTATTGGCATTATTCCATTTGTTTTTTGCCAATAATTCATCTCCATCTGCAAGTATAATATACCAATTATTTTCAACTGCTTTTTGCTGTAAATATTGCACCAAAATAGTGGCAGATTTACCCGCTCCCAATATTAAAATTTTTGCACCCATAGTCAATGTTTTTACGCTAAAAAATGTACTATTTAAAGTTAGTATTTATTACCCACAACTGGCTATAAATTGTGGATAAATGGGTGCTAAATATAGTCTTTAAAATCTCGAAAAAAGTAGGTTAAAAGTTATCTTCGTAATCAGTCCAATTGTGCAATTTTTGCACTCAAATTTTGACGAAAAGAAAGTAACATTTATGGAAGATAATTTGAATGAAAATTTAGGTCCTGAACAAACCCAGGATAATGATCGTGTAATAAGGGTCAATATCGAAGAGCAAATGAAAACATCCTACATTGACTATTCAATGTCGGTAATTGTTGGACGTGCTTTACCTGATGTAAGAGATGGTTTCAAGCCTGTTCATCGTCGTGTATTATTTGCAATGCATGAATTAGGAAACAATAGCAACAAAGCGTATAAGAAATCTGCCCGTATAGTTGGTGAAGTGATGGGTAAGTTTCACCCACATGGTGATACGGCTATTTATGATACATTGGTGCGTATGGCGCAGGAATGGACAATGAGATACAAATTAGTTGATGGTCAGGGTAACTTTGGTAACCAAGATGGTGACCCCCCAGCAGCTATGCGTTATACTGAGGCTCGTTTACAGAGAATCTCTGAGGCTATGTTAGATGATCTTGAAAAAGATACAGTTGATTTTCAATTAAACTTTGATGATAGCTTACAAGAACCAAGTGTATTGCCTACACGCATTCCACAATTATTGGTGAATGGTTCATCTGGTATTGCGGTGGGTATGGCCACCAATATGTTACCACATAATTTGGGTGAAGTAGTGGATGGTTGTATCGCATATATTGAAAATAGAGATATTACTATTGAAGAATTAATCAATTTTGTAAAAGCACCGGATTTTCCAACAGGTGGTGTTATTTACGGAATGGAAGGCGTGAGACAAGGTTTAATGACAGGGCGTGGTCGTGTTGTTTTGCGTGGAAGGTGCAATGTAGAGACTAAGGCGAATGGTCGAGAAATGATTGTTATTCATGAAATTCCGTATCAAGTAAATCGGGATAATTTAACAGATAGAATTGGTCAATTAGTAGTTGATAAAACCATCGAAGGAATTTCTCATGTAAACAACGAAAGTAATAAACGTGAAGGAACACGTATTGTAATTGAATTAAAGAAAGACGCTGTAGCACAGGTTATTATCAATCAATTGTACAAGTTTACAGAGTTACAAACCAGTTATGGTATTAACAATGTAGCCTTAACAAAAGGTCGACCAAAAATCATGAACTTAAGAGATTTAATTTCCGAGTTCATAGAGTTTAGAATGGAGGTTGTTATTCGTCGTGCAAAATTTGAATTAAGAAAAGCCGAAGAACGTGCACATATTTTAGAAGGCTATTTAATTGCATTAGATCACTTAGATGAAGTTATTCGTTTAATTAGAAACTCACCAAATCCAGAAGCAGCAAAAGAAGCCTTAATCACTGCAGGATGGGGCATTTCAGAGATTCAAGCAAAAGCAATTCTGGAATTAAGATTGCAACGTTTAACTGGAATGGAGCGTGAGAAAATTAAAGAAGAATTTGATCAATTAATGAAACTAATTGCTTCATTAAAAGAATTATTAGGCAGCGAACATTTACGTTTTGAGTTAATCAAAACTGAATTATTAGAGGTTAAAGAAAAATTCGGAGATGAACGTAAAACTGAGATTCAATATTTAGCGGACGAAATGCGTATTGAAGATTTAATCGAAGAAGAAGACGTAGTAATTACGATTTCTCATTTAGGTTATATTAAGCGTACTTCGGTTTCAGAATACCGACAACAAAAACGTGGTGGCCGTGGTGCAATTGGATCTAAGACGCGTGAGGAAGATTATGTGGAGCATTTATTTATTGCTTCTACACATGATACCATGTTGTTCTTCACTGAAAAAGGAAGATGTTTCTGGATGCGTGTATATGAAATTCCAGAAGGAGAGAAAACAAGCAAGGGTAGAGCTATTCAAAACTTAATACAATTACCTCCAGATGATAAAGTAAAAGCAATCATTGAAGTACGTAAGTTGGATGATAAAGAATATGTAAACAATCACTATATCATCTTATGTACTAAAAAAGGTATTATTAAGAAAACTTGTTTGGAAGAATTTAGTCGTCCAAGAGTAAGTGGTGTGAATGCTATTACAATTAATGAAGGAGATGAATTATTAGCAGCCCGTTTAACCGATGGTAATAACGAAGTGATGATGGCCATTAAATCAGGTAGAGCCATTCGTTTCCCTGAAGAAAAAGTACGACCTACTGGCCGTGGTGCAATAGGTGTTTCTGGAATCGAAGTGGATGACGAAACCGATGAGGTGGTTGGTTTAGTTTGTGTAAGCAGAGAAGATAAAGACCGAACAATATTAGTAGTGAGTCAACAAGGTTTTGGAAAGCGTACACCTATAGATGAATACCGTATTACCAATCGTGGTGGTAAAGGTGTTAAAACAATCAATGTAACAGATAAAACTGGAAGCTTAGTTGGTTTAATGGATGTAGTTGATACGGATGACTTAATTATTACTTGTAAATCAGGTGTAACAATTCGTACTAGTATTAATGAAATTCGTGAAGCGGGAAGAGCTACACAAGGAGTTAAATTAATTCGTTTAGATGAGGGTGATGAAATAGCGGCTACATCAAAAATTGGTGATCAAGGTGAGGACCCAGAAGAAGTAGATGCACAGGCATCTGCTGATGAAAGCGAAAAAGTTGAATCGATTGGTGCTGAAACAACTGATACAACAACAACTTCTGCTGAAGAAACTGACGCTCAAATTGATGACACAATTGATAATACTGGTGATAACACACCGGCTGAATAATTTATAAATTAAAATTTACAACAAAAACGATAAATATGAAAAGGATCTTAACCGTCTTAGCGCTTATGTTGGGTTTCCAAATGGTAAACGCACAGGACTTTAAAAAAGTACAAACCAATATGTTGATTGGACAGTACGATGCTGCGAAAACAGAATTTGAAAAAGTAGTTGCAAAAAAACCAACTGTAGCTACAACTGCAGAAGGGTACTATTGGAAAGCTAAAATTTACAGTGGATATAATAAAGATGCTGTAAAAAATCCAGATGCATATGCACAAGTAAAAGCTGCCATAGATGAATATATCAAACTAGATCAAGAAAAAGGTTTCCCAATTGCAAAGGAAAATGGTCAAGATCCATTTTTTGATGTGTATTTGAAAAGTTTCAAGGATGGAGTAAATGCCTTCAATACAAAAAATTGGAAAGTAGCATCTACTAGTTTCGAAAACGCAGTTATTTTCAGTGATATCATTTTCACAAATGGTTGGTCAACTTCAAAACAAAAATTTGACACAACTTCATTAGTTTATGCTGGTTACTCAAATCAAAACGCAGGTAATGTTGATGCTACTATTGGGTACTATTCAAGATTAATTGGCTACAAAGTATCAGCACCCGAATATGTAGATGTTTATAGATATGTTTTAGTTCAGTACATTGCAAAAAAGGAAAAGTCTAAATTTGATGCAGCTTTAGAAGCAGCTAAAGTAGCTTATCCTAAAGAACCTTGGAACGAATATGCTACAGATTATATTGATAAAAACCTATCAATAGATGAGAAAATTGCTTTATATGATCAAAGAGTAAAAGCAGCCGATTTAACTGAATTGGAATATCAAATGTATGGTGATATGTTCATGAGTGGAAAAACTGATGAAAATCCTGATAAATACATAGATAAGGCAGCAGATGCTTATAAAAAAGCTTACCAAATGAATGCTAAAAACTTTGCAGCAGCATTTAATGTTGGCATTGCTTATTACAATCAGTTTAACTTATTAGACGAAAAAGCGAGTAAAAACATTAAAGCTTTACAAACTTTGAATGCCAATAAGCCAGTAGCTCCAAAGGATCCTAAAAAGAAAATTGCATTTGATGCGGCATTTAAAGCTCAAGTAGATTCAATTAAAAAGTTGAATTTAGACTTAGACCCAATTATCAAGTCAAAAGTAGATGCATCAATCGAGTGGATCACAAAGTCATTTGATGTATTAAAAGACAAAGAGAAATTAGAAAGAACTGAAAAAAATGTAGCTTCTAAATCAGTAGATTTCTTGGCAACTTTATATGGATATAAGCGTGATAAATTACGTGGTAAAGATCAAAAAGCTTCTGATGAAGCAGATTTGAAATTTAATATCTACGATAAATTGCACGACAAATACCAATAGTATTTCAATTACATTAATATACTAATTTATAACCCTCGAGCAATCGGGGGTTATATTGGAATAATCTATTTAACATAAAGATTAGTTATAAGTGTTTTTGAAATTTAATTTTTGTTTGCTATGTGTTGTGATTTTTGGTCTTTAATGTATATGACTTAAAAATCACAACACATAGCAAATAAAGAAACAATTATGGTTTCAAACCAACAATTATAACTCCACATTATGTTACTTGGTTAGCCTTTGTGTAGGTGTGGGGGTAAATTGCGAAGCACCTCCATACCGAAGCTGATTAAAAGGTAAAAAAAAGAATAGCATACCGAGCCATAGGCGAGGAGGAAGATACACTTAGATTTTACTCTATACCATTTATCAATTTGTGTTTTCTAGTGTTTTAAGGTTTTATAGATTTAGGTAATTAAAACCTAAACCTATGACTGAATTGCAATATGAAATGCTTGATTTAATATATTACTACAAAAGTGTAGCTAAAATAAAAAATGAAAATGAAGTAAAAGGTGAAATTATAAATGGTATAACTAAAGAAGAATTATTTAAAAATTTTAATAAATACAATAATTCAAAAATTAGAAATTCATTTGATTGTCTATTAAAAACAGATTTCTTAATTAAGAAATTTGTTTTAGTAGGATTTGAAGTATATTTATTAACAGATTTAGGAGAGAAAGAATATTTAATTGAAAAAGCAAATATAACTCGCAAAAGAGATGATAATTTATATAAAGCTCAAATTAAAAGCTATTCTGCAAATAAACAGATTGCTATGTTTACTTTGTTGGCTATTGCTGTTAGTGCATTATTCTCATTTCTAACTTATACTAAAAATGAAATTATTAGTATAAAAGAATTACAAAAAGTTGATACAACGCTACAAAGCATAAAAACAGAACTAGAAACTTCACGAAAAGTCCAAAAAAATAGTCTAATAAAGACTCCCATGGGTATCGTTCCGTTAAAGATATCCAAAACTCCTTAATACTCGCTAATATAGAAGAAGCATAGCCTTTTTTACCTTGTGTGCCATTTAACATAATGTTAATTATAGGCAATTATTATAGCCTAAATCATATTGTATCAAGGTATTGTAAGTAGGCATATGATGATTATAGAATTCATTTTACGCTCGGTTAGACTTTGGATATTAAGCAATTATCATTAAATTGTAGCATCATACAATTCAAAATCCATTTACTATGTCAAGAGATTTAAGTAGAAGAAAATTTGTACAAGATGCAGGTCTTACAACCATGGCTTTAGGTTTAAATCCAAGGTTTATAAAAGCTCAAGCAAGTGCTAAAAAAGATAAAGTTCGTGTCGGAATTATTGGTACTGGTTACCGAGGTCAAAATCATATTGAAATGCTTTGTCAAAGAACTGATACGGTTATTGTAGCATTTGCTGATCCTGACAAACAAATGCTTGCTGATGCTCAAAAGCTACTTAAAGAAGCTGGACGCCCTGAGGCAATTGAATATGCCAATGGAAAGGAAAATTTCAAACAACTTTTACAAAGAACTGATATTGATGCAGTTATCATTGCTACTCCATGGGAATGGCATATCCCACAAGCTTTGGAGGCCATTAATAATGGAATCATCCCTGGTGTAGAAGTTTGTGGTGCTATTAAGCTTACAGATTGTTGGGATATTGTAAATGCAAGCGAAAAAACGGGTATTCCGGTAATGTGTTTAGAGAATGTGTGCTATAGACGTGATGTATTAGCCGTATATAATATGGTTCGCAAAGGGATGTTTGGTGAATTACTACATCTACAAGGTGGTTATGAACATGATTTAAGGGGTGTTAAGTTTAATGATGGTAAAACGGCGTACGATTCAGGAGTTGAATTTGGTGAAAAAGGATTAAGTGAGGCCAAATGGCGTACCAATCACTCATTATATAGGAACGGCGAGTTGTATCCAACACATGGTTTAGGTCCTGTTGCAATGATGATTGATGCCAATAGAGGTAATCTTTTAACTAGGCTATCTAGCGTTGCCACGAAAGCAAGAGGTTTACATAAATATATAGTTAACCATCCACAAGGTGGTGTAAATCACCCAAATGCGAAATTTAATTTTAAATTAGGCGACATAGTTACAACTCAGATTCAAACACTTAATGGAGAGACTATTATATTAACACACGACACCAATTCCCCTCGTCCTTATAATCTTGGATTTAGAGTTCAAGGTACTCAGGGTTTATGGCAGGACTTTAGTTCAGGTGCTTTGAATGCAGGACATATATATATAGAAGGCATTTCTCCAAAAGCGCATCAATGGGAAAATCCTGAAGCCTATTTAAAACAACATGACCACCCATTATGGAAACGATTTGAAAAAGATGCTGTTGGAGCGGGTCATGGAGGAATGGACTTTTTTGTCGAAAATGCATTTATAGAATGTATTAAAAGAAATGTTCCATTTCCAATTGATGTGTATGATTTGGCAACTTGGTATGCAATCACTCCCCTTTCTGAAAAATCAATTTCTGAAAATGGTCAAGTGCAAGACATTCCAGATTTTACCCGTGGCAAATGGAAAAATCGCAAACCAGATTTTGCCATGAATGACCAATATTAATATTGAATTATTTTATAATTCATAACTTATCCAAAAATCATGTTAAAAAAAATATTTATATATAGTTGTTTCTACATTTCTACTTTTCCCATTTTGCATGCTCAGGTAACAACTGCTCAGATAGTTAATATAGTCACATTAGTTAAAAGTGAAGTGGGTACCATTTTAGACAAAGCGTATCAATCTGATAAACAAACTACCCTAGCCTTGTGGAATTGGGCCGAGGTAGGGTTTAAAGAAAATAAAAGTGCTCAACTACATGTTCAACATTTACAAGACGCTGGATTTAAGGTGGAGATGGGTGTTGGCGGAATGCCAACGGCATTTGTTGCAACATATGGTACAGGTAAACCAGTTATAGGTATTTTAGCCGAATATGATGCCTTACCGGGTTTGTCACAAACTGCTAACCCCGAAAAATCAATTATTGAAGGAAAACTAGCAGGCCATGGTTGTGGTCATGATCTATTTGGTACAGGATCAGTTGCTGCAGGAATCGCCATTAAACAATTAATAGCTGAAGGGAAATTAAAGGGTACGATTAAAGTATATGGAAGTCCTGCTGAAGAAGGTGGTGGCGGGAAAGTATATCTAGTTAGAGCAGGTTTATTCAATGATGTTGATGCTGTAATTCATTGGCATCCTAGCAATAAGAATGAGGTTACGATGAAAAGTGCTTTGGCATATAAATCTGCAAAATTTAGGTTTTATGGAATTTCAGCGCATGCTGCTGCACAACCCGAACAAGGTCGTTCTGCTTTAGATGCAGTTGAAGCAATGGATAATATGGTAAACATGATGCGTGAACATATTCCACAAGAAACTAGAATTCATTATGTAATTACCAATGGTGGGAAAGCACCTAATGTGGTACCAGATTATGCCGAAGTATTTTATTATGTACGTCATCCTAAAAGAGATAAAGTTGTTGAAATATTTGATAGAGTTGTAAAAGCAGCTGAAGGTGCCGCACTTGGGACAGGCACTTCAATGAAATTTGAAGTCATTGATGGTACGCATGATTTGCTATTAAATAAAACATTAGCTGAGGTGATGCAACCTAATTTAGAAAAAGTAGGTGGTGTTATTTATACTGAACAAGAAAAAATATTTGCAAAGAAAATGCAAACAAGTTTTATAGGTACGATTCCTTCAATTGATGAAGCTGCTAAAGTTTTCCCTATAAAGATTGAAACATCTACTTCAGGAGGAGGTTCAACGGATGTGGGTGATGTAAGTTATATGGTACCAACTGTAGGATTAAGTACTGCAACTTGGGTGCCAGGCACCCCTGCACATAGTTGGCAAGCTGTGGCTTGTGGAGCAACAGAAATTGGCTCAAAAGGTATGTTGAATGCTTCAAAAACTATGGCAATGACAGCGATTGATTTATACTTACAACCTGCATTAATTCAAAAAGCAAAAGAAGAATTTCAAAAACAAAAAGGTGATTATCAATATAAAGCATTGCTTGGAGATCGATTGCCAGCACTGACATACAGGGACTAGAAAATAGCTACAAAAATCTAGAAAACAATAAGCTAATTTATTGTTTCATTAAATTGTTTTAAAAGCTCAATTTGATTTATTGTGCGTACATAATTTTGACCTTCATATTTTGCTCCATAATACATGTCATTATTTAAATAATCTGTTAAAAAACGGAGTGCTTGCATATAAATCATAAATTGACCTGCAAATTCAAAATGATCTATTTCAAAGTTACTCAATGCGCTGCGCATGTAGGTGAGATAACCATTTTTTAATTTGTCCCATCTACCCTTTTCAATTTGAATTAAATTTAAATCTTTCTCTTCTTCCGTAACCTTGCACAAGTATGTTCTACACATATCTCCAACATCACTAATAAAATAACCTGGCATAACGGTATCAAGATCAATTACGCAAATTGCTGTTTCAACATCTTTGATATTTTTAAATAATACATTGCTTATTTTAGTGTCATGATGAGTTACTCTTAATGAGGAATCTGAATGTGCAATGAATTTTTCAAATTGATTTACAAGTTGTTGATTGGATTGTAAAAATAAGATGGCCTCTTTTGATGATTCAATTCTGTTAACATTACCATTTATAATTGCTTTAGAAAATTGATGATAGCGTAGACTCAAATTGTGAAAATCTGGCAAAGTTATTTTGAGGGTATCAATCTTAAATGGACTCAACACTTGTGTAAAAAATCCAAATTGCGCAGCCGCTTCTTTAGCCTGTATTGGAGTGGTTAAAAAAGATAAACTATACCCATCTATTTTTTTAAATGCTCTAAAAAATTTACCCTCCCACTCTATTAATGTTTTACCATCTTTAGTTGGTATTAAATGGGTAAATAAATAGTCAGGAGCTTCTTTTTTTAGGTAATGTCCAATAGCATTTATATTAAAATCAATGGCATATGGATCTTTAAAAATATGGTGATTTACAGTTTGTAATATAAAATCGCCTTCGTTGGTGTTTACAATAAATGTTGCATTAATTAAACCTTGGTGTAATTGTTGCACCGACAAAACCATCCATCCATATTTATTAAAAATGCTTTCCATATTTATAGGTTTAAAATTACATAAATAGCTTCATTTAGCGTAAATTGAAATTCAATTAAGAAATATTATGGCAATCAATAGAAGGAATTTTATCAATTTAAGTAGTTTAGGTATTGCGGGCTTTACTTTACAAGGTTTTATATATACAAGTGAGGTGAAAGTGCAAAAGCCTATTGTAATAGCTACTTGGGATGCAGGCATGAACGCAAATTTAGGTGCCTGGGAAGTATTGAGTAAAGGGGGTTCGGCATTAGATGCCGTTGAGCGAGGTGTAATGGTTACAGAGGATGAAATTAGCTGTTGTGTTGGATTGGGTGCAAATCCAGATAGAGATGGTCATGTTACGCTTGATGCTTCAATTATGGACCATGAATTTAATTGTGGCAGTGTTGCATTTTTAGAAAAAATTAAACATCCAATTTCTGTTGCACGAAAAGTAATGGAAAAAACTCCACATGTTATGCTAGTTGGAGAAGGTGCACAACAATTTGCACTTTCGCAAGGATTTAAATTAGAATCTGGTGATTTATCGGAAACAGCGGATAAGGCTTATAAGGAATGGTTGAAAAAATCTACCTACAAACCTGTAATTAATGTTGAAAGGCAAAGTCCTACTATTTCACCGATCAATCAGCCAACAAGTCAATTAGAAGATAAATATAAAGCCCCTACTCGCTTTAGTAATGGTGATTGGAATCACGATACTATTGGAATGGTTGCATTAGATGCTAATGGAAACTTAAGTGGTAGTTGTACCACGAGTGGCGCAGGCTTTAAATTAAGAGGACGCGTTGGAGATTCACCTATTATAGGCGCAGGATTGTATGTTGATAATGAAGTGGGCGCTGTGGTTGCAACTGGACAAGGTGAGGATGTTATTCGTGTTGCAGGTGCTAGTGCAGTAGTTGAACATATGCGACAAGGTAAGTCACCACAAGAAGCTTGTAGATTGGTAGTTGAAAAAATAAAACGAATTAAAAAAGAAAAAGCAAATGATATTCAAGTTTGTTTTATCGCACTCAATAAAAATGGGGAATACGGAAGCTATGCTTTACATGATGGTTTTAATTTTGCTGTACATACCAATGAAGGAAATAAATTAATTAATGCGCCATATAATTACTAATTTTTCGAATCACAATAATGAATAGACCCAATATCATTTTAGAGATTGCTGTGTTTTCGGTAGAAGCTGCATTGAATGCCATTAAATTTGGTGCAAATCGAATTGAATTTTGTGAAAATCCTAGTGAGGGTGGCACTACCCCATCTTATGGAAGTTTAAAAACTTTAATCCAAAAAACAAAGATTCCTGTTTTTCCAATTATTAGACCAAGAGGAGGAGATTTTTTATATACCAACACTGAATTTGAATGTATTAAGGCCGATTTATTAATGGTAAAAGAATTAGGATTCCCAGGTGCGGTAATTGGATTATTAAATGCGGATGGAAGTATTGATGTGAAACGAACTAAAGAATTGGTTCAATTGGCTCACCCAATGGAAATTACATTTCATAGAGCATTTGATAGATGTAATAATCCCATAAAAGGACTTGAAGACATTATTGTAACGGGTTGTAAAAGAATTTTAACAAGTGGTCAAGTTCCCAATGTAAGTGATGCTTTGCCTTTAATAACAGCACTTATTTCAAAAGCTTCGGGTCGAATAATTATTTTGCCAGGAAGTGGAGTTAGAGCAAATAATGCGAGAGAAATTATTGATGTTACAGGAGCAATTGAAATTCATAGTTCCGCAAGAAAATCAATTGATTCTTTAATGCACTACAATGCACCAACAATGATGGAGCGCATGATTTCAATGGGTGTAGATGAAGTTGAAATAAAGTCAATGATTGCACAATTACAGTAAGCTAACAAATTAACCTAGTTTAAACTAATACAACAATCTTACTCTGATGGTTTCTTTTACTTCTTTTAACAAAGCAATTGCTTGTTTTGAAAGTTTAGAATCAACATCTAAAACAACATATCCAATTTCTTCATTGGTTTTCAAATATTGACCAACAATATTGATTTTGTTTTTTGACATTACAGTATTTATAGCACTTAATACACCAGGAACATTTTTATGAATGTGTAAGATACGATGCGCGCCATCAACTGGAGGCAAACTAATAGCAGGTATTGAATGAGATCCATTGGATACTCCACGTTCTAAATATTGGTATAACTTGATACTAACATCTTCTCCGATATTTTCTTGGGCTTCTTCAGTTGATCCACCGATATGTGGAGTAAGAATTACATTAGACAATCCTTGTAATGGTGTTTCGAATTGATCACCATTTTTTTCTGGCTCCCAAGGGTAAACATCAATTGCAGCACCACTTAATTGTGTTGATTTTAAAGCTGCAGCTAATGCATCTAAATCAACAACTTCTCCCCTAGCGTAGTTAATTAAAATGGCGCCAGGTTTTATTTGCTTTATAACTTCCTTGCTAATTAAATTTTTTGTTTGACCTGTTTCAGGAACATGTAATGAAATGATATCAGAACTGCTTACTAATTCTTTGATCGATTTTACTGCAACTGCATTGCCTAATGGAAGTTTAGTTTCAACATCATAAAATTTCACCTTCATTCCCATTGCTTCCGCCATGATACTGGTTTGCATACCAATATTACCATAACCTATTAATCCAATTGTTTTCCCTCTTAATTCAAAACTGCCTTTAGCATCTTTATTCCAAATTCCTTCATGTGCAGCTTTATTTTTATCTATAATTCTACGAATCAACATTATAGAAGATCCTATTACCAATTCAGCTACACTTCTTGTATTACTGTAAGGCGCATTAAAAACCGCAACCCCTTTTTGTTTACAAGCTTTCATATCTACTTGGTTGGTACCAATACAGAAACAACCAATTGCTTGTAATTTTTTTGCACTATCTAAAACCTTTTTGGAAATAAATGTTTTGGAACGAATACCTAAAATATGAACATCTTTAATTGCCTTAATTAACTCTTCTTCACTTAAGGCACCAGCCACTTTTTTAACATCAGCATATCCCTGCAGTTTAAAATATTGTACTGCTTTTTCACTTATGTTTTCTAAGAATAATACTTTGATTTTGTCTTTAGGATAGCTAGTTGTATCTAGATTGCTCATGGTACAAAGTTAAAAAATATAGTTGGTTTAGAGAATATTAACAATAAAAACTACAAATCATCGTTAATTTTGTAGTTGATCAAGTAATACCCTATAAATACTAACAGATGATTGTGAGGATACCTTTATTATTATTCGCATTTTTTTTAAGTTGTGCTTGTGGTCCAAGTCAAGGGCCTAAAGCTAATGCCGATATTGCACCCAATAGTTTTACATATAAAAGTTTAAGTGCTGGTGAAAAAGAGAAATTGGCTGCCGAAATTAGAGCAAAATATGAAAAAATTTTAGGTAAAAATTTTAGTGGTGAAATAGTTGTTGCTAAAAATGGACAAATTATTTTTGAAGATTATAAAGGATTTTCAAATTATGCCACTAAATCACCAATTAATCCTGAAACGCCTATCCATCTTGCTTCTATATCTAAAACATTTACAGGAATGGCGGCCTTAAAACTTTGGGAAGAACATAAGTTAGATTTAAATGCCAGTGTAAATAAGTACTTGCCTAATTTCCCTTATAGTGAAGTTACTATCGAACAATTATTATCACATAGAAGCGGTTTGCCTGACTATACTTATTTTATGGAAACCCATAAATATCAAACGGTTAAGGCCAAAAATAAAAAAGGAAGGTGGGTTAAAAAATTACAACTTATTTCAAATGAAGCACCCTTTAAAACAGGGAATTATAACAACCAGGATGTGCTTGATTTTATGATTGCCAAACATCCTTTACCACAAGCAAAGCCAAATAAGGTTTTCAAATATTGTAATACGAATTATGTTATGTTGGCATTAATTATCGAAAAAATTACAGGTAAAGATTTTCCATCTTACATGGCTGAAACTATATTTAAGCCACTAAAAATGAACAATACCTATATTTTTAATGCCAAAGTACTTGATAAGTATACGCCTTCTTATAATGCGAAAATGCAGCCATATCGAATTGAAAAATATGACTGTATATATGGTGATAAAAATGTATATAGTACAGCAAGGGATATGTATTTATGGGATAAGGCATTAACTGAAGGGAAATTTGTTGCAACAAGCACTTTGCAAATGGCTTATGAGCCTAAAAGTCCATTAACCAGAGACTTTCATAATTATGGTTTAGGATGGAGAATGTTATTGAAGCCAAATGAGGAAAAATTAATATATCATAATGGCTGGTGGCATGGAAATAATACTGTTTTTACAAGGCTTATAGCGGATTCTGCAACTATCATAATATTAGGGAATCGCTTTAATAAGACCATTTATAAAGGTAAAGAAATAGCTTCGGTGTTTACAGGCAAGCAAGACACAACCTCTTTGGTAGAGTAAAGTTGTCCAATTTTGCCGTTTTTTGGCCTTTTCACCCTATTTTTGCAGACCTTAATTGAATCTAAACAAATAACTGAATTAAGTAAAATTCTTATGAAAGATCTTCTATTTTATGCCGTTCCGGCAATGGGTATCGTAGGTTTACTATATACTCTATTGAAATTCAACTGGGTATCTAAACAAGATGCCGGTAATGACCGAATGAAAGAAATCAGTAATTATATTGCTGAAGGTGCTATGGCTTTCTTAAAAGCTGAGTGGAAAATACTAGGTTATTTCGTTGTTATTGTAGCCTTATTATTAGGCTTTATGGCTTCGAAAAATGAATCTAGCCATTGGAGTATCGCTATTGCATTCGTAATTGGTGCTGTATTTAGTGCAACTGCAGGTTATATTGGTATGAAAATTGCAACAAAGGCAAATGTAAGAACTGCTGAAGCTGCTAAAACTAGTTTAGCACGTGCCTTAAAAGTGTCTTTCACTGGTGGATCAGTAATGGGCTTAGGCGTATCTGGTTTAGCCGTGTTAGGTTTAGGTGGTTTGTTTTTAATTATCAAACATTATTTCTCTCCAGACGGTGATGCAGAAGGAATGTTAAGAACAATAGAAATTTTAACTGGATTCTCATTAGGTGCTGAATCAATCGCGTTATTTGCGCGTGTAGGTGGTGGTATCTATACTAAAGCTGCAGATGTTGGAGCGGATTTAGTTGGTAAAGTAGAAGCAGGTATTCCTGAAGATGATCCTCGTAACCCTGCAACTATCGCAGATAACGTAGGTGACAACGTAGGTGACGTTGCTGGTATGGGTGCCGATTTATTCGGTTCTTATGTTGCTACTGTATTGGCTACAATGGTTTTAGGCCAAGAAGTTACAGGCGTTGGTGGCATTAAATTAGCAGATCAATTTGGTGGTTTATCTCCAATTTTATTACCAATGTTAATTGCTGGTGTAGGTATTTTATTATCTATCATTGGTACTTTCTTTGTTAGAATTAGTGAGTCTGCAGGTTTAAATACAGCAACAGTTCAAAGAGCTTTGAACATGGGAAATTATGGTTCTATGATTTTAACAGCTATTGCTTGTTACTTTTTAGTTTCAAATATTTTACCTGAAACAATGGTATTAAGAGGATTAGCATTTACAAGAAATGGAGTAATTGGTGCTATCGCTGTAGGCTTAGTAGTCGGTACTTTAATGAGCATCATTACTGAATACTATACCGCAATGGGTAAGCGTCCAGTATTAAGTATTATCAAACAATCTAGCACAGGACACGCAACCAATATCATTGGTGGTTTAGCAATTGGTATGGAATCTACATTCTTTCCAATTTTAGTATTAGCTGCTGGTATTTATGGTTCATTTGCATGTGCAGGTTTGTATGGTGTGGCGATTGCAGCTGCAGGTATGATGGCTACTACTGCTATGCAATTAGCAATAGATGCTTTTGGTCCTATCGCTGACAACGCTGGTGGTATTGCTGAAATGAGTGAATTACCAGCTGAGATTCGTGAAAAAACAGATATTTTGGATGCGGTAGGAAATACAACTGCTGCAAGTGGTAAAGGTTTTGCCATTGCTTCTGCTGCATTAACATCATTAGCATTATTCGCAGCCTTCGTAGGTGTAGCGATGCCAAATAATCAACATATTGATATTTATAAGGCCGATGTTTTAGCTGCTTTATTTGTAGGAGGAATGATTCCATTTATCTTCTCTTCATTAGCAATCAGAGCGGTAGGTGAAGCTGCAATGGCAATGGTGGAAGAAGTTCGTCGTCAGTTCCGTACTATTCCAGGTATTATGGAAGGTACAGGTAAACCAGAATACGATAAATGTGTGGCTATTTCAACAGAAGCATCTTTGAAAAAAATGATGTTACCTGGTGCCATTACTATTATCTCTCCTATTTTAATTGGTTTCACATTAGGACCTGAAGCTTTAGGCGGTTTCTTAGCAGGTGCAACAGTAAGTGGTGTATTGATGGGTATTTTCCAAAACAATGCTGGTGGTGCTTGGGATAATGCTAAAAAATCTTTCGAAAAAGGAGTAGAAATAAACGGTGAGATGTTCTATAAAAAATCTGAGCCACATAAAGCATCAGTTACTGGTGATACAGTTGGTGATCCATTTAAAGATACATCAGGTCCATCAATGAATATCTTGATTAAATTAATGTCTATTGTTTCATTAGTATTAGCTCCTACTTTAGCTAAAATGCACCCAACAAATGCTGCTGCAGGTAAGCAACAAACTGTTGAAATTTCAGTAATGAAATCAGATTCAGCTTGTGCTAAAATGGATTCTGCAACTTGTGCTAAAATGGGCGATTCTTGTTGCGATAAAAAAACAATGACAGTTTCTACGGATGCAAAGACATTATTACAAGCATTACAAGCAGATAATTTAGCTCCTAAAGACAACGTAAACATTCAAATTAAGAATGGTAAAATCACTGTGAATGGGAAAGCATTAACTGAAGAACAAAATGCTAAATATGCTGCTTATATCAAAATGAAGTAATCAGTAGATTTTAATATATTTTAACAAAAATCCCTCCGAATTTTCTGGGGGATTTTTTGTTGAGTCCAATTGTTATAGTAGATTGCTTACGAATATAATCGTAATACAATGAACAAGTCATTTAAGCCTACTGAAAGTGAATTAGATATCCTTAGTATTTTATGGGAAAAGCAGCGCGCAACCGTAAGAGAGGTTCACGAAATTATTCAACAAACAAAAGAAGTAGGCTACACCACTACCCTTAAACTTATGCAAATTATGCATGAAAAAGGACTTGTAACAAGAGACGAAACATCAAAAACACATATATACATCCCGTATTTTGAAAAGGGGAAAGCGCAGGAGCAATATGTAAGCAAAATGATTAAAACACTTTTTAGCGGAAGCACTTCGCAATTAGTTATGCAAGCACTTGGTCATCACAAAGCATCTCCATCCGATTTAATTGAAATAAAAAAAATGATAGAATCATTAGAAAAAAGAAAATAGCTAAAATTATTCATTTTATAGTTTTAAAGAAATGATATCATTATTTTTTTCGCATATTACCAACGCAATAATTGACAGCATTTTACTTTTTACAATCATGTGGATTGTATATGATATCATAAAATGGCTTGTGCATTTAACTGCAAATAATAAATATTTATTAACTATATTTTTTCAAATTTTTGGAACCATTGTATTTTGGATGCAATTTATTTATGGGAATACATATAGTTTCATACAATATTTGCAAATCAATTTTGCATTTAAAAGATTAACTATTTCTTTACCCATAAATAATTTCAATTTAATTGTAGCATACATATATACTGTTGTAGTTTTAGTTTTTTTGATTCAATCTATTATAGCATTAATTAGTTTACGAAAATTAACAAGACAAAGCGATTTTTCTAATTCTAATAAGTATGAAAAA
>CANCEU010000033.1 GCA_947375185.1 Chitinophagaceae bacterium | reverse complement strand
ACTTATTGCAAAATCAGCTTCTTTATTAAAACTCTCCCCTAATGAAATTTTCAAAGCTGACCGATTCAAGAAATTTGGACGATAATAAACCAATAATAATATATACATATACACATATATACTAATAGAATGTCCAATAAAATCATTGGATTTAAAAATAGGAATAGGTAAATATAAAATAAGGATGCTTACACTAAGTCCAAAAATCAAAATTGTCCATTTTTTTATTTTATCAAAATAAATATTATTATGACTAAACTTTAAGGTAATCATGTACAAAAAGTAAATCATCGTAACAAAAAAGCTTATAATTAAAGTGGCTCTAATTACCTTTAATACAATAGGAACTTGCAGCCCTTCATCCCTAACCACAACAATAGTTTGACCTTTTAGCTGCTTAATATAGTCGGGATTGAAATTAAAATTATAGTACAAGGAAAATAACGTAAAGCCAATCAACATAAAGGATAATGTAACAACTAATGATTTATGTTTTGGGAAATATAGTATAGAGAATACATTTAAAAAGGCACTAGCTAAAAATGCTTTTGACAAAATAACATAAAAATAATATGTCATTGGATGCAAATTCTGACTATAAATGAAAGCTGCGAAACCAACAGGTATTAACATGAAAGCAAAACAAAGCTTGAGCAATAATGGTCTTTTAAACTTAAGCATCAAGTCAATAAAAACAATTATAGAGAAAAAGAAACCTGCAAAATATAGTGATTTTATTAAATCCATTAGACGGGAATGTATGTAAAGTTAATCGATATTTATCTAGTTAATTCGCTATGACAAAGAAATACTGGTAAACGCCCTTAGTTCCAGTTATTTTAATTTGTAACTGGGCCGCATTTAGAGTAGTGATATCATAAGCATATACAGTCTTCGCATTTGTAAAACTATTTATAGTAGTTATATTTAATTTATTAGCTGTACTCATATCCCAGGTGCCTGCATACCCATCCGAATCTTTATAGGCTCCTAAACGACTAAATGTTTTAGTATAGGTTTTTTCAATAGCCGTTAATTTTACAGGCGCACCTGCAATAATCAAAGAATCAAATCTCCAAATATGTTCCGTGTTTTGGAAGTTACCGGTACCTGACAATAGGTTTTTTTGAAAATCCGCATCAGTAGTTATTGCTTCTTTAGCACAAGAAAACAATGACAACATTACACAAACCGTGAATAAGAATTTAAACGCTTTCATAAAACAATATCAGGTTTATTTAAATAGTCTTCTTGAATAAAAAACACCAAAATTTATATATTTATCCGAAGGGTTTGTTGGACTTGCCCTTACTTGTCCTGGTGTAACAGGTCTTGATGTAGGATTAGAGAAATAAACAGCTGCATCGCCATTAGTTGGATTTTTAGCCAGCAATTTAGCAGCAGTTGGATACGTGTCAGGTCCCACATCATCCAAATAATCAGATACACTTTTGTGATAAGAGAAATGTATACCTACACTATTGAATCGATTCAATTGATATTTCAATTTGACATTTAAGAAATATCCCATTGACATTAATGAATATACTTTTTTGCCACTATCAACTAGTTGACCACCCGTGCCCAATGGTTGTAAAGGATAATCTTTACCAAGGTATTTTCCAGTAGGTGTAAAAGAAAACAAGTCAAGCCCAATTCCAATGGAAGGTCTAAATCTTCGTGCTTTTGTGTACAATCTATTATCAACAAAATCATAATTAATAGATGGAGAAATACTCATCATGGAAGTACTAAAACTCATCCCTCTAGCAATTTGTTCATTATTACTTGAATTATAATCTGAATTTGATAATTTAAACATTGCAATTGTCATACTAGCGCTCAAGTTTGAATAAATAGTATAGTTAACATTAATGCCATTATACATATTCATCACATTTTGGAATAAGTTTGAACTACTCACTGTGCCTAAGAAAATCGCGCCTCCTGTAACTAAACCAACTTCAAATTTACTTTTTAAAGGGGCTTCAATTTTTTGGAAAATATTCTTAAGAGAATCCACAGGTGTAGGTGGACGCTTTAGACTATCATCCGATTTTTTATCTTTAATTAAATCTGCAATCAATCTTCTTCTTCTTAAATCATTCAAGTAGCTTATATAACCAACTTTAACATCAGGTACATAATTGCCTCTAGTATCTAAAATATTTGCAACATTATAATAACCAATTTTCTTACCTGTATTTGCAGTTTTAGTAATCGTTAATTTAAAGTCATTACCATTAGGTTGTTTATCAAAAGTCAATAAAGTATCCGTACGCTTTAATGTACTATCATCTTTAAAATAACTATAAGTTAAAGTAGATTTAGAAAAGTCAATGCTATTGTTAGCACGCACAACAAACCCCTTTAAAGGCTCTTTAATTTTAATAGTATCCACCAACTCAGTTTCATCTATGTTTAAAACATTGTAAATATGAGTCGGGTTTAAGACATTAGGTTGATTTAAGAATGGTTCAAAATCAATCTTAGGAGCATTATAGTTGAGTGTTTGATCATAAATAGTTTTTCTGATTTTTTCAGCAATGGTACTACCAAGATAATTCTTTTTAAGGGGGAAGGATTTGTCCGTACCATAAACACCAAAATTAGCAGCATGTACAATGGTGTCGGTAATGTTATCGATTAAATAATTGGAAGCAAAACTATTGCCTTCAATTTTAGCTGTGAATCTAGAAAACACTTGATCGGCACGTCCGTAAATTATATTGGTGGAGATATTGTAATTTTTAAAGCCATACACATTGTTGCTAACAAATGTGTTATTGATCACTTCAAAATTGATGTGGTCACTTTTTAAATCTTCAAAATAAATTGCCGCATTATTGCCAGAGAATAAGTTGCCGTTAATTTTAAAATTAACATAGGTGGAATCTAAATTAAAATTAAATGGTGTATTTAGCACTTGTATCACCGAAACCTTTCCAATATTATTAATAAAATGATTGTCCGATATATTAACCGCATTTCTTTTCCAGGCAAAATCAAAAAATAAAGGAAGTTGTAAGTTTTTAAATACTGCATTCTGAATTTCAATATTACTAGAATCAACATTTTTAATAATTAACCCTGCTCCTTCATATTTAGATTTACCAACAAACTCAATATTTTTATTTGCTCCTTTTATGATTACAGCTCCTTCACAAACAAGTACCCCTGGATCAATGAATTCAATTTTAGCACCCGGCTCAACATTCAATTCACCCTTAATGGTTACTACATTTTTCACAACATGTAATCCAGCAGTAATTTTCAATGTAGGATAATTGCCACTAAGTGTATCTTGGCCATTAGCTTGACCCACCAAACAGGTAAATAATATAAGCCCTAATAAGAATTTATTCAATCTTAACATTAATCAATTATTTTATAAATAATAGGAGCCGATGACCTAGTTGACCCATCAACTAAAGACATATTCACATTGTCAAAAATGAGGATATCATTCTTTTTCAAAGCACCTAAAACTTTTTGTGTTGGCGATTGGAATAATTCGCCGTAATTATTGACAGCCTCTTCCTCTTTTCCATTATGAATTCTAACTACTTTAAAACTATTAATTCTACCAGGGAAATAGTTTAAGTTATTAATTTCTAACTTAGCTTCTAAACGTTCTGCACTTAGTAAATCTTTTACACTAATGGAATAGTTACCCATGTTATCACCTTTAACTCGGACAACAGGATCAGGGATTGGATTTACATTGATCTTTTTTTCAAATAAAACTTTTTTAGCGCCTTTCCTTAAATCATAAAACTTAAGCATGTACTCGCCAGTCTTTCCGAAAATTACTCTGTAGTTTTTATCTGTTTTTACAATATTAACCCTAGGTGAAATTTCTAAATCAAAATCTTTACCCAACATGAAATCAAAATCATTCAATAAGGTATTATTTAACCCTACAAAAATATTTTCGGTATGAAGTGAATAAAGAATCTTTTTAAATAATTCGTCAAATACTTCGTCAGTTACATTAACTACTTTTTGTCCCGGCTTAATTAATTCCTCTTCCTTATACTCCTTAACCGTTGATTTAAGTACATATAATTTGGGATTAAATTGAGAGAAATAAGTTGGTTGGTAACCAATTTCAGCAAGCGCTGCTTCTTGATATAGCAATTGCGTTTTAGTAATCAACAATTTTATACGCTCCAACTGCATGTAACTAATTGAAGTAGGCTTATGGTAAAATAAATAATAAGCCCAATTCTCATCCTTACCCTTTATTGTTGTAACTGTTTTTTGAATTGGAATTACAGAATCCAAAGATGCCTGTAATTTGAAAGGAGAAGTTTTTATAAAATTGGACAAATCAAATAAATCAACTTCAAGTAACTTAACCCCCTTATCCGATTTTAAAATTTCTTCAATTAAATTTCTACTATTAAACTGCTTGTAAATATTGGTATTGTTTTTTGTAAATTCATCATCCACATGTTTCAATACATTATTAACTACCGAATAACTTTTTGTAAGTCTAGTTCTAATTTTTAAATAGCTCGCTGCCTTAGCGCTTTTATTGATTTGTTCTAAGTTGTCAGCAATGATTTTATTGCTGATATCAACTTTTTTCAATTCTTCCTTTTCAATGGATTGCAATGACTTAATAGTATAGATATTAGAATCCAATACCGATATCTTAATATTGATTACAGAGAAACAAATAAATACAATGTACAAAAGACTAATAATCTGGTATCTTTTGACGTCAACGTGACCTTCAGCCATATACTAGATTTTTTAATTAACTATATTGTTTGTACAATAAAATAAAGGCTAATTGTGCTCCACTAGGTGAAGTATTAGTTTTATTTAAATGGTAGTTTAATTTATTGAAGACATCTTTTTTGCTGTCTTGCTCTTTCATATTAAACACTTCCAATAATTTTGATTTAGTTGCAATATTGTCGTTAACTAATTTTTCAATGATTGAATTAACATAATTTAAATTATTTAATTCTCCATTTACAAAAAGTTCATTTAACACAACACTGTATTCATTTTTAGGGCCAAAATAAATCGTATCTGCATAACAGTTAACAACATCATCAAGTGTGATTGTATTTTGATCGTCCACTTGAATTTCAATAATATTTTTAAACAATTCTTGACCAACCATCGCATCTTTAAATGATAGAGCAGATTGCGCTAAAGTCTTTAAGTAAGTATAACCTGCAGCAGTTGTCAAGTTGTACTTTAATTTTTTAACCTTATTGAACAGCTTTTTCTTAACGTCATCTGGCTGCGTTAATAAAATATTACTTAGTGAAATAAATTCATCTTCTGATTTAACTGAAATTTTCTGAGTAAACAATTCAACTAATGCCTGACCTTTTAATTTAATCATGCTTGCAAGACAATCTAAATTTGGACTTATAATAAAGTCATTTGCATAGAATTGTTTAGCATGATGCAAGATAGCATCCTCTTCGCCACCAAAAATCTGAACCTCGTTTGCTTTCTTTGGTCTAATGGAAATGGAATCTCCATTTTGAATTAATACAAAATGTTCAAGAAATGAATTGTAATTAATAATATCAAACGCTTTGCTTAATAATTCAACTTCCTCATTGCTTAAATCATGCGCTGAATCAATTGATAATTTGCTCATTTCAGGAATAGGCAACTTAACAGGGAATTGCAATAAAAATGGTAAAGCTTCTTTATTTGGTAATTTCTTATCAAAAACTCTTTTAAATAATTTACTGATTTGAGCATATTCCTCTGAAGCCAAATGATCCCATTCAGGTTGAAAGAATAAGTCTTTAGCCAAACTCAAAATATCCATTTGCTCTAATTGCCATAAACTATGTGCTGGATTATTTGAAGGCATACTATTATTAATGTCAATAGAAACAGATTTTGGAGATGGGGCTATTTGAGCCGTTGCAGCATTAGTTGCAACTGATCCTGCAACATTGCCAATTGCAGCAGCTTGTTGTGCATCAGCCACCCCTGTTCCAGTTTGGATATTTATAAAGGTATCTGTGCCACCGTTGACACCCCCACCAATTCCACCTACTAGGTTACCTAATCCATCAGCAACTTTAGACAATGTGGCTTCGGTAGCCACTTCTTGCTTTGCTTCCACTTCAACGAACTTTACGGCCGAAACACCAAAAACCAGTGCTTCAATTGCCAAGCCACCTGTAATCAAAATATCCTGAGCTGGCCATTCCAACAATTTGGCAATTACCCCAATTAGGATAACCACGGCAGCTCCACTATAAAAAAGATTAAAAATGTCTAACTTCTTTTTTTTCATATAAAAATAATTAATGATACAAACTGAAATACTTACAAGCGACTTAACTACTTGAGCATACAATATCAAACCGAGACAATATTCTACCAAATTATGAGGGCAACTAAGGAAAATTCGATGTAACTGATTATGATACCTTGATTAACAATAAGTTAACAATTATACTATATTCTTATGTCTTTAAATAATGAAAATAAAAACGCCCCCTTTTTTGAAAGGAGGCGTCAAATATGTTAGAATTTAGAAATTTTTCTACCAACCACTGATTGCTAATATCTCTGCAGCATGGTCTTTTGTATCTGGTTTTTCAATGATATGTTGAACAATACCGGCTTCATCAATTAAGAAAGTTGTTCTAGTAGTTCCCATATAAGTACGACCCATAAATTTCTTTTGACCCCATAAATTGTACTTGTCTACAATTTTCTTATCCTCATCAGCAATTAATGAAAATGGCAATTCATACTTCTCAATAAACTTAACATGAGATGCTACCGAATCCACACTTACTCCTAACACTTGTAAGCCTTTTTTCATTAATTTCTTATAGTTATCTTTTAGGTTACAAGCCTGTGCTGTACAACCCGGTGTATCGTCTTTTGGATAAAAATACAATACTAATTTTTGACCTTTAAAATCAGCTAAAGCAACATTTTTGCCATTCTGATCGACTCCTTTAAAGGCTGGAGCCTTTGTTCCTTCTTTAATTACTGCCATATAGTTGAGTTGCGGTAAATATAGGACTAAAAAAGGACAAAAATGTTTAGGGTTGAAAAGCGGTAAAATGCGCTCATTTTTTGGTAGATTTGCGCAATTTATATTTTTGTACAAATGCCTAGAGACACATCCATCAAATCCGTATTAATTGTAGGTTCAGGACCCATTATTATTGGCCAAGCCTGCGAGTTTGATTATTCAGGTTCACAAGCTGCACGTTCATTAAGAGAGGAAGGGATTAAAGTTATTTTAATTAATAGCAACCCAGCCACTATTATGACCGATCCAATGATGGCAGATAAAGTTTATTTATTGCCATTAACTATTGAGAGTTTGGAACAAATTTTACAAGAAAATCAAATTGATGCAGTACTTCCAACAATGGGAGGACAAACAGCATTGAACTTGTGCAAAGAAGCGGATGAAATTGGATTGTGGAAACAATACAATTGCAGAATGATTGGTGTGGATGTAGCAGCGATTGACACTGCAGAAGATAGAGAAAAATTTAGACAATTAATGGTGAAGATTGGAATGGCAGTAGCGCCAAGCCAAGTAGCGAATAGTTTTTTAGAAGGAAAAGAAATTGCACAAAAAATTGGATTCCCATTAGTAATACGTCCATCATTTACTTTAGGTGGAACAGGTGGTGGATTTGTACATGATGCAAGTGAATTGGATGCAGCATTAGAAAAAGGATTGAAAGCTTCCCCAATGCATGAAGTGTTGGTAGAGAAAGCAGTATTGGGATGGAAAGAATATGAATTAGAATTATTAAGAGATCAATCTGACAATGTAGTTATCATATGTACTGTTGAAAATTTAGACCCAATGGGTGTGCATACAGGTGACTCAATTACAGTTGCACCTGCTATGACATTGAGCGACACTGCGTTTCAAGAAATGCGCAACAAAGCAATGCTTATGATGCGAAGTTTAGGAAACTTTTCGGGAGGTTGTAATGTTCAGTTTGCATTGAACCCTGCAACTGAAGAATTAATTGCAGTCGAAATTAATCCACGTGTATCTCGTTCATCCGCTTTAGCATCAAAAGCAACTGGCTACCCTATTGCAAAAATTGCTGCAAAGTTGGCAATTGGATATCGTTTAGATGAATTAAAAAATCAAATCACACAAACTACATCAGCTTATTTTGAACCTGCATTAGATTATGTAATTGTAAAAGTACCACGTTGGAATTTTGATAAATTCAAGGGTGCTAATGATACTTTAGGATTACAAATGAAAAGTGTTGGTGAGGTAATGGCCATTGGTCGAAGCTTTACAGAAGCTATTCAAAAAGCTTGTCAAAGTTTAGAGAACGAAGCTATTGGTTTAGGATATTATGGGAAGAGTTTAATGAAGAATGAAGATTTGATGGAATATATTAAGACACCAAAATGGGATCGTATCTTCAGAATTAAAGATGCATTAATGCAAGGTTCCACTGTTCGTTCCATTGCAGCAGCAACAGGAATCGACAATTGGTTCTTATATCAAATCAGAATTATCTGTGATGTAGAAAAAGAATTAATGAAGCATACTTTAGAGAGTTTACCTACAGCTGTTTTAAAAGAAGCTAAGAAACATGGATTTAGTGATATGCAAATTGCAAAATTATTACATGGTGATACCAATGATGATGCAGTATATGAAAAACGTAAATCATTAGGCATTACAAGAGTATACAAAATGGTGGATACCTGCGCAGCAGAGTTTGAAGCAAAGACACCTTACTTTTATTCAACATTTGAAAACTAATTTTATCTATGTTTCAAAATAAATTTAGTTTGAAACAATATTAACTCACTGCATTAACAGCACAACCTATACAATATGAACGCAAAAGACATCGTAGTATTAAACGAAAAAGAAACGAGAGCTGGATTTGGAGATGGCATCCTTGAAGTTGCAAGAGAAAATAAAGAAGTAGTTGTATTAACTGCCGATTTAGCAGGTTCATTTAAGTTAGGGCCATTGATGAAAGAATTACCTTCTCAGTTTATTGAAGTTGGAATTGCGGAAGCAAATATGATTGGTATTGCAGCGGGATTAACCATTGGTGGTAAAATTCCTTACACTACTACTTTTGCAGGATTTAGTACCGGTCGTGTATATGATCAAATTAGACAATCAGTTGCTTACTCCGATAAGAATGTAAAAATCTGCGCATCGCATGCAGGATTAACTTTGGGTGAAGACGGAGCAACACATCAAATATTAGAGGATATTGGATTAATGAAAATGTTACCTGGCATGACAGTGATTGTGCCTTGTGATTATAACCAAACAAAAGCAGCAACAAAAGCTATTGCAAGTTATGAAGGTCCGGTATACTTACGATTCGGTCGTCCAAAGTGGCCAAACTTTACCAAGGAAGATGGTTCTGATTTTGTAATTGGTAAGGCTCAAATACTAGCCGAAGGAAATGATGTAACAATTATTGCATGTGGTCACTTAGTATGGAAAGCAATTGAGGCTGCTAAACAATTAGAAGAACAAGGAATTAGTGTAGAGGTAATTAATTTACATACTATTAAGCCATTGGACGAAGCCGCAATAATTAAGAGCTTACAAAAAACTGGTTGTGTAGTAACTGCCGAAGAACATAATATTATTGGTGGTATGGGTGACGTGGTTGCACAAGTCGCTGCAAAAAATTGTCCGGTACCTCAAGAGTTCATTGGAACAAAAGATACATTTGGAGAAAGTGGAACACCAACTCAATTGTTAACTAAATACGGATTAGACGCAGTTAACATTGTAGAGGCAGCGAAGAAAGTAATTAGCAGAAAGAAATAATTTTATAAATTGTTTTATAAAAAAGAGCCTCCGAAAAGAGGCTCTTTTTTATGGTGCTAAGCGAACTCTTGTCCAATGTCCGTTTTCATCAAGTATATATTGTATGCGATCATGTAAGCGTGAGCTTCTACCTTGCCAAAATTCAATATGGGTAGGATGTACAATATAACCTCCCCAATGTGGAGGCAATGGGACATTGCCATCTTTGTATTTTTCTAAATTCTGAGCAACCAATTCTTCTAAATATGCTCTATTAGGTATTACTTTACTTTGCGGGGATGACCAAGCTCCTACCTGACTACCAATAGGACGAGAATGAAAATATTGTTCACTCTCTTCGGTGCTTACTTTTTTAATTGTACCTGTGATACGCACTTGACGCTCTAATTCTTTCCAAAAAAAATTAATGGCAACCACTGGGTTAGCAGCAATCTCTTTTCCTTTATTACTTTCATAGTTAGTGAAAAACACGAAGCCTTCTGGCGTAAAGTTTTTTAATAAAACTACGCGCGCACTTGGCGCACCATTTTCATTAATGGTAGACAATACAAAAGCATTTACTTCATCAATATTACTTTGAATCGCTTCCTCCCACCAATGTTCAAATTGATCCATTGGATTGGCCGCACTTGAGGCTTCGTCTAATGATGCTAATTGATAGTCTCTTCGTATGCTTGAAATGTCTCTATTCATAAGTTCCTTATTTTATTTTTAAATACTAACAGCAAAAAATTAAACACAAATTTTAATTACGAATTAAATTTCCTTAGTAGCGTAAATAATATTCACCACACTTAATAACAATAACATACCTATCAATTGATGCAATTGAGCAAACCATTCAAATCCAGCCCACACACCAGGCACAATATGTGCGCTAAATAATATGGTTAATATACCAAGCATCACTTGAATAAATACAATCAATAATGGAAGTGTTTTTACTTTCTCCCAAAAGGAATTGCTGCGTATTTTTCGCATTTGTGTAATCCAATAAACAATAAGTGCTAACAATATGTATGCAATACCTCTATGTACAAAATGAATCCAAATAGTATTGTTAACAGCATTCAATAAAAAAGACTCCTTACTTAACAATCCAGTAGGTATCCATTGACCATTAATCTTTGGCCAAGTGCTAGCCACATTTGCAGCTTTATGTCCAGCCATTAAAGCCCCATATATTAATTGAAAAAATAAAACTACCAAAATAATCCAAGCCCATTTGCGAATACGTAATAAACTGAATTGAGCTTCGGCACTTACCTTATTTTTTTCAATAGGGCTTGCTTTCAACGACAAAGCAAACCAATAAGTATAGGCAAGTAATCCTAATGCAAAAATAAAATGAAGTGCTAAACGCGTTGGTTTCACATAAACAGCATCTCCCTCCAAACCACTTGCAACCATTATCCAACCAATTGCACCTTGCAATGCCCCCAATAAAAATAAAACAACTAATGGTTTAATCATATTGGGCTTGAAATATTTTTTAACCAGAAAATAAACAAATCCAATTGCAAATACTAAACCAATTGTCCTAGCCCATAAACGATGAAACCATTCCCAAAAAAAGATAAACTTGAAATTAGTAATAGTAAAGTCAAAATTCAATAATTGAAATTGAGGGGTAGTTTTATATTTTGTAAATAATTCCTGCCAGTGTGCCTCACTCATAGGCGGCAGTGCACCAGTAACAACATCCCACTCCGTAATTGAAAGACCGCTGCCTGTTAAACGCGTAATGCCTCCTAATGCAATTTGAATCACTGTCATCGCAACACCAAGTAAAAGCCAATTAGCTACAGCACGGGATTTTTGATCTTGTAATTCCATAAAGCGAACGCTTAATAATAAAAGAATGAAATAATGACAATGCAAAGGTACTAAGTAAAGCCTTAAACAATTAAATTTACAATGTGTTATTAAACGCATACCAAGACATATTATTAGAAGCTGGCTGTGATGAAGCCGGACGCGGTTGTTATGCTGGTCCTGTGTTTGCAGCGGCTGTTATACTTCCGGCCGATTTTTACCACCCACTGTTAAACGATAGTAAAAAGTTAAGTGAAAAGCAAAGGCAGGAAATGGAAACCATCATAAAAAAAGCAGCCATTGCTTGGGCAGTTGCTTCACAAACTGCAGCTGAAATTGATGGGTCTAATATTTTAAAGGCATCAATTAAATGTATGCATTTGGCATTGGATCAATTAAAAAAGCGACCAAAATTTATTGCAATAGATGGCAATCGTTTTTATCCTTACAAAAAAATTCCACATATAACCATTGTGAAAGGTGATGGCAAATATGCACATATTGCAGCAGCAAGTATACTAGCAAAAACTGCACGTGATGCGTACATGGAAAAAGCGCATTTAAAACATCCCAATTACGGATGGGATAAAAATAAAGGATACGGTACTGCAATACATCGAGCAGCCATTGAAAAATTTGGACTTTGCTTTGAGCACCGAAAAAGCTTTAATATTTTACCACCTCAGTTAAACTTGCTCTAATCATTGAGCAGTAAACTAGTAATCCCAAACCCCTACACCTTGTCGGGTAACCATATATTCATCGCCAGTGCAGTCAACAACAGTGGAAGGCGTAATGCCACCAATTCCTCCATCTACCACTAAATCAATTTGATTGCCCCAATGTTCATAAATAATTTCGGGATCGGTATAATCTTCGACGTTATCTCCAGGAAAACTTGCAGACAAAATAGGATGCCCTAGGGTTTTAATGATAGACAAGGCAATATTATTATCAGGGATACGCAACCCAATCGTTTTCTTTTTGGATTGCAATATTTTAGGAACTTGTTTACTAGCTGGCAGGATAAACGTAAAAGGACCTGGCAAAGCTTTTTTCAAAATTCTAAATAAAGAATTATCAATTGCCTTAGCATATAAGCTCAAATCACTTAGGTCAGCGCAGATAAAACTCAAATTTGCTTTTTCAGGATTTACCTTTTTTATTGCACAAATTTTCTCAATTGCTTCAGGATGAAAAATGTCACAACCCAAGCCATAAATGGTATCTGTGGGATACGCAATAATACCGCCGTTTTCCAAACATGCTTTCACTTGAGAAAGTTGTCTAGGCTGAGGATTGTCTGGATGAATACTAATTAGCATAAATGTTATTGTGCAAAAGTACCCAATTTTATTTCGAACCAATTAACTTTTATTTGTATAAACCAGTCTTATGTTTTGTATTCATTATTTAGAAGAAAAAGTTTTAACAAGAACCGCATTTCAGTTAGCAATTGAACGACAAGAATCATGCAAAGTGATATACAGTGGCGCTAGCATAGATGAATACATTCTCTATTTAGCGCAACTACAACAACCACCAGACCTGTGTATTATTTCAGATTGCTATCACTATATGAATTTGATAAAACTGATACAAATCATAAAACAAAAAAGTAGTCACTCCTATATTTTATTAAAGTCAGATACAAAATATATGAAAGGCATTTGTTTTTTATTAAAGAATGGAATAGATGGAATATTTTTTACGGATGAACCACTCATCGATTTAAAACAAAATGTACGCAATAAAACAAAATTTAAATTATCAGCCAATAAATTAAAACTCATCACCAATAATAGTAAAAGTGAAATCTATGTAAAAGAGTTGCAATACAATACGAGTCCACTCACACAAAATGAAATTGCATTTATACAAGCCTGCGCCAAAGATCAAACTTATGAAGCAATAGCAAGTGAATTACAAAAAAGTATAAGCACTATTTATGGCTATAGAGACCGTGTTTTTAAAAAATTGCAGGTAAAACAAAGGACCGCCATGGTAATGACGGCCCTTAAAAGAAATTATATTGATCTATAGATCTAATTAAAATAAAAGAGGCTATTTAATTTCCCAAGTCTCGCGACCGCGAATTAATTTATCTAAATCACCAGGCCCTTTTACTAAAGACTCTTCTAATTGTAATGCCATCATATCCTCATAACAAGGACGATCAGCTGTGAAGAAAACTCCGAAAGGACGAGGGAATACCGCACCAACTTCGGAAGGATTATCAAATAAACGTGTTAAGATTTGTGCTTTATAAAAATCTTTCTCATCATGAATCCATAAATCATCGGCACTATACTTATCACCTATAGTAACTACTTCGGGACGCATGCCATCAAAACGAATACCTTGTTCGCCATTCGCTCCAAAAGTCAATGGCTTGCCTTGCTCTACAAATAATGCGTGCAAAGGCTTGGTCGCTTTTTCAGTAAATATTTCAAATGCACCATCGTTGAAGATATTACAGTTTTGATAAATCTCTAAAAAACTTGTTCCCTTATGCTGTTCCGCTCTTGTGATCATATATTGCATATGCTTAGGATCACGATCCATTGTACGACCCACAAATGTTGCATCTGCTCCCATTGCCAAAGCTGCAGGATTAAATGGGTGATCAATGCTACCCATTGGAGTACTCTTAGTGATTTTATTCACTTCAGAAGTTGGAGAATATTGACCTTTTGTTAAACCGTAAATTTGATTATTGAAAACTAAAAAATTAACATTAAAATTTCTTCTCAACATATGAATAGTATGGTTACCACCAATACTCATTGAGTCTCCATCACCGGCAACAATCCAAACGCTTAATTCAGGACGCGAAGCTTTTAAACCACTTGCAATTGCAGTTGCACGACCATGAATGGAGTGCATCCCATATGTATTCATGTAATACGGAAAACGACTACTACAACCAATACCACTAATTACCACAATGTTTTCTTTAGGAACACCAATAGTTGGCATTACTTTTTGCACTTGTGCTAAAATAGAATAGTCACCACACCCAGGGCACCAACGCACTTCTTGGTCAGATGCAAAATCTTTTGCTGTCAATGGGGTTGCTTGTGCTAAAGTTTCTGTAGACATAAACGCATTCATTTAGAAAACAAATTTACGAAAATACAAGGTTCAACAAACAATTATTTAATGCTTATTTAACCCGCCGCCCCTTCCAAGTGTATGTTTTTACTTGGCCAAATAATCCTGCTACCAAGGTATACAGGATATGAAGGGGTTGATATAAAGGGAAATACCTCAATTGGCCGGGTAATTTATAAAAATGGGTCACTGGAAATAAAAAGAAAAGCTCAAAAATTGTTTTACACGCAATCGATATCATAAACATTTTATAGTCCTTAGCGAGCAGTAAAGCAATAAAGGATAAATTATACAAATACACTAATAACAATACCCAAAAAATGGAATTATCATCATAATAACGCGCTTTGCTTGACCATCTAATTCGTTGCATGATAAAGCCCTTCCATGAATCCATTGCCTTCGTCAAAACTATCGCACCTGGATGAAATAAATAACCAATTCTGTTGGACAAAGTCACTTTCATTTTATGCATCAAAAACATATCATCCCCACTAGCAATTTGATCCACGCCTTGATAACCACCTACTGCAATAAAGGCTGATTTTTCAAAAGCCAAATTGGCCCCATTACTCATAGAGTGTTTGCCAGCGCCCACTGCAGCGGCTGTGATTCCTTGTAATGCTAAAAAATCTAACAACTGAAATTCATTTAAAATACCTTCCTCTTTTATAAACATAACTGGTGCGGCAACAAATACAGGCTTATTTGCATGGATATATGCATTGTATAAAGTCAACCATTGGGTAGGAATAATACAATCAGCATCGGTGGTGACAATCCACTGCCCCTTAGCCTGACTCACTGCCTTTTCAATAGCCTTCTTTTTGAAAGAATTCATTTCACCTGGCTTAAAATAATCGGCTAAGCTTAATAAACGAACATTCGGAAAATCATAGCCAATTGCTTTTACAATAAAAGCAGTATCATCTTCGGAAAAATCATCTATTACAATAATTTCAAAGTATTCAATTGGATAGTCTTGAGCTAATAGGGAATCAATACAGGCTTTAATATTAGCCGCCTCATTACGTGCTGGGACCACGACTGTAAAATGAATATGTTCGTTTATATTTTCATTAGGCTCAAAGGACTTTAATTTTCCAAACCAAAAGCGATAAGCCAATAATAAAAGGGCATAAATACTAGCTAATATGGCAACAGTCCAATTAAGAATTTCAATCATTATACAAAGTTAAGTCGTTTTATTGCAAGGTTTATTATAAATTGTAGAACGAAATTTTACAGGAATGATTGAAGGCACAAAAAAAGTATTTGTAAGTGGTTGCTTTGATTTATTACATAGCGGTCATATTGCGTTTTTAGAGACTGCTGCTAGCTACGGGGATTTATATGTTTGCATTGGGTCAGATAAAACAGTATTTGATTTAAAAGGAAGATATCCCATTATCACACAACAAGAAAGAAAGTACATGATACAAGCATTGCGCTGTGTACATACTTGTAAAATAAATAAAGGATCAGGAATTTTAGATTTTGAAGCAGAGTTAAATGAAATTCACCCGGACATTTTTGTAGTCAATGAAGATGGAAATACGCCATCAAAAGCAAAGCTTTGTCAAGAGCAAGGAATTGAATATATAGTATTGGATAGAATCCCTTCCGAAGGCCTACCAGTAAGGTCTACAACTACTTTAAGAACCAATTCCATCATACCATTTAGAATTGATATTGCAGGGGGATGGTTGGATCAACCCTATGTAAATAAACATTATGCAGGACCGGTTATCACCATATCCATTGAACCCACTATTGAATTTAACAATCGAAGTGGAATGTCGAGTAGTACAAGGAATAAGGCAATAGAATTATGGAAATCAAAATTACCAGATGGTGATCCTGAACTGCTGAGTAAAATTTTATTTAGTTATGAAAATCCTCCCGGCACAAAAACAATTGCAGGATCACAGGATGCATTGGGTATTGTGATGCCGGGATTAAACAAATTATATTATTCAAAGGATCAATATTGGCCAGCTGAAATTCAAAAAGTAGAAGCGGACGAGATATTAAATTGGCTTGAATCCAAATTATATTTAATCCCATTAGATCCAAGACAAAGTGATTACAATGTATTAGCCAATACCAATATTAATGAGGAAGCAGCAAAAAATTTAGCAACTGCCGCCGAACAATGTTGGAATGCGATCATTGCAAAAGACACAAAAACATTTGGCAAACATTTTCTCGATTCATTTCATGCGCAAATTGCCATGTTCCCAAATATGTTAGATGAGGTAACGGCGCTCATTATTGAAAAATACAAAGACAAAGGTTTAGGATACAAATTATCTGGCGCCGGAGGGGGTGGGTATCTTATTATTGTAAGCGACGAGCCTGTCGAAAACGGCATTCAAATTAAAATAAGACGCAGAACCCTTGATTAATTGGCAGCCAATTCCCTAAATTTTGCCCTTTTTTTGGTCATATTCCTTATTTACTCGTACTTTTGAATTAGTTGCATAACTAACTATATGTCAAACAACCAATTTAAAAGAGGCGAACTATATAGCGTCATTAACGGGATGGCTACAACAGCCGTTGCCCGTAGACTGCAAAAGAACTTCCGCAATGCTGGACTGGAAATTACCATTGAGCAATGGTCTGTTTTATATCATTTATGGAAGGAAGATGGATTAAGTCAACAGGAACTTGGCACACGCACTTTTCGAGACAAAGCAAGTATCACGCGCTTAATTGATAATTTAGAAAAACTTGGAATGGTTACGCGTGTTGCAAGTACAACGGATAGACGCATTAATAAAGTGTGCTTAATGGAAGCTGCTAAACCATTGCAACAAATTACATATGATTTAGCCAATCAAACAATGAATGAGTCATTGCAAAATATTAGTAAGGAGGAAATTGAAACGGTAAAAAATGTTTTGCAAAGAGTGTACGATAATTTAACACATCCGGATTTAATTTAATTAAAAATTTATTTCGAAAATTTATAAAACAAATTTTATGGGAACAACAATTCACGGCGGAGAATGGATCATTAAAGAAGTGAAAGCGGCTGATGTTTTCATTCCAGAAGAGTTTAATGAAGAACAAATTATGGTACGCGATATGTGTGACCAATTTGTAGATACCGAAGTATTACCAGTTGCAGATAGAATTGATAAAATGGAACCCGGTCTAATGCCTTCTCTGCTATTAAAAGCAGGAGAACAAGGCCTATTGGGCATTACCGTTCCAGAACAATATGGTGGATTGGGAAAAGATTTTATCACGGCCACAATTGTTGCAGAATATTTAGGAGGAGGATATTCTTTCTCAGTAGCAAATGCTGCACATACAGGTATTGGCACTTTACCCATTTTATATTTTGGTACCGAAGCACAAAGAGCAAAATATGTTCCTAAGTTGGCAAGCGGTGAATGGAAAGGCGCTTATGGTTTAACCGAACCAAATAGTGGATCTGATGCATTAGGTGCGAAGAGTACCGCAAAATTATCTGATGATGGAAAGCATTATATTTTAAATGGACAAAAATGCTGGATCACGAATGGTGGCTTTGCCGATGTGTATACAGTATTTGCTAAAATTGATGGAGAACAATTCACTGCATTTATTTTAGAAAGAGGTATGGAAGGATTTACACAAGGACCTGAAGAACATAAAATGGGCATAAAAGGATCAAGTACAGTACAATTGTATTTTCAAGATTGCAAAGTGCCTGTTGAAAATGTATTAGGAGAAATTGGGAAAGGACATATCATTGCATTTAATATTTTGAATATTGGTCGTTTAAAGCTAGGCGCAGCAACACTTGGCGGTGCACGCAGAGCTATTACTACTTCGGTTCAATATGCAAAAACAAGAGAACAATTTAAATTACCCATTGTAAAATTTGGTGCCATTCGACATAAGTTGGCCGAGATGGCAATTAGAATGTGGGTAGGTGAAACTGCATTATACCGTGTGTCTCGTAATATTGATGAGATGGAAGCAGAACTTGCAGCTGCTGGAAAAAATTTATCAGAATCCCTTTTAGGTGCTGCAGAAGAATATGCAATTGAATGTGCAATTTTAAAAGTATTTGGATCTGAAGTGTTGGATTATGTTGTTGACGAGGGCGTACAAGTACATGGCGGAAACGGTTATAGTGATGAGTATAGTATTTCAAAAGCTTATCGAGACAGTCGTATCAACAGAATTTACGAAGGGACAAATGAAATCAATAGACTCTTAACAGTGGATATGGTTTTAAAACGTGCAATGAAAGGCAAGTTGGATTTAATGGGACCAGCATTAAGTGTACAACAAGAGTTAATGAGTATTCCTGATTTTGGAACTGAAGACGAAGGTGCATTTGCAAAAGAAAAAAAGTACATCGCCAATTTTAAAAAATGTATTTTGATGGTAGCTGGTGCTGCGGTACAAAAATTAATGATGACATTAAATAAGGAGCAAGAAATATTAATGAACATTGCTGATATGTCTATTATTACTTTTCATGCAGAATCTGCATTATTAAGATTAGAAAAATTAACAACATTAAGAGGGGAAGCTGCCACTACAGTACAAGCAGATATCGTACGCACTTATATTTATGATGCAGCTGACGCAATTAATAAAGCAGGTAAGGACGCATTGAATAGTTTTGCCGAAGGCGATGAATTAACAATGATGTTAATTGGGTTAAAGCGATTTACAAAAGTAGCACCATTCAATACTAAGGAAGCGCGTCGAAGAATATGTGCACAATTAGTAGCCGATGATGGTTACAAAATTTAATAATTACGCTTGTTGTGGTTTCAATAAGATTTATAAAAGAAAAAGTGGCGCATCAATGATGCGCCACTTTCAGTTAAAACACTCAACTGTTATAATTAATTACATTTTATGCTTTGGCAACTTTAAATCCTAATTTATCAGGAGTAATTGGCAAGTCTCTAACCCTTTTTCCAGTTGCATTATATACTGCATTGGCAATAGCTGCAGCAAAACCAATTAAAGCAATTTCTCCAATACCTTTTGCTCCAATATCATTCATATTCATGTCAGGCTTATTTACAAACCAAGCATCTGTTTTTGGTATTTGAGAATGTAATGGCACATGATAAGCACCAAAACTTGCATTCATAATTTGTCCTGTGCTATGGTCAAGTTCTAATTTTTCAGATAATGCCATACCAATACCTCCCACTACCCCACCCAACATTTGGCTTCTTGCTGTTTTAGGGCTAATAATTTTACCTGCATCACCTGTGGTTACTACTTCAAGTATTTTAATTTTACCATCTTTAGCATTCACTGCAACTTTTACAAAGTGTGCCGAAAATGAATTACTAGTGAACTTTAATTGTTCAGGTGTTTTACCTGATGAGTTAATAATTAAATCAATTTTTTCTTGATTAGCTAATTTAAGCAAACCAATAATGTCAATATTTTTAGTGGTATCAGTTTTAAGTACAACCATCTCATTTTTTACATCCATTAAGTCTGCGGTTAACCCTGCAAAGGAAGATGCAAATTGAATTGCTAACTCCTTTAATTTTTGTTGTACAGTTTTACAGGCTAAGTCAACCGCTGACCCTACTGTTGAAGTAGTCCCGGATCCTCCTTGTGAAGGACCAGGAGGCAAATCAGAATCGCCTAATTTAAATTTAATTTTACCAATAGGCATCTGCATTGCTTCAGCTGCAATTTTAGTCATTGAAGTTGTGGTACCTGGCCCCATATCACTTACCGCACATTCTAATAATAATTTTCCGTCATTGGATAATACCACTCTAACCGAGGCTGAACCTTTCCCTGCTCCAAAAACACCAACAGCCATACCATATCCAATCAACCAACCATTTTCTTTTAATGTCCCAGGGACGATTGGTCTATTTTTCCATCCAATTTTTTCCTTACCATAATCATAACAAGCCTTTAAATTATTATCCGAAAAAGGTAATTTGTTTTCAGGATTAATAGTTGTAAAGTTTTTTATTCTTAAAGCAATTGGATCTATTTTTAATTTATAGGATAGCTCATCAATTGCAGATTCTAATGCAAAACAACCCGTTGCTTCACCAGGTCCACGCATCCAAATAGGGGTACTAAGATCTAAAGGAAGCAAACTATATTTAGTAGTGACATTATCACAAGCATATAAAAATTTAGAAACATCCACAATGCCTTCTCTAAAATCTTCGTAGCGCGAAGTGTTACTAATGGCTTCGTGATTAATGGATAAAAAATTGCCTTCGGCATCTGCAGCAATATTTACTTTTTGCCATGATTGTGGGCGATACCCAATTAAACTAAACATTTGAGGTCGTGTAAGCACTAATTTAACAGGACGATTTAGTTTTTTAGCAGCAATACAAGCAGCAGGCACATTGGACCATGATCTTAAACTACTACCAAAAGCGCCCCCTACATTTTCCGCAATTACTCGTACATTTTTTTCTGGTAAACCAAAGGTTCTCGCCACAACACTCTGTGTACTTTTAGGTCCCTGCGTTTTATCGTATAAAAGTAATTTATCCTCGGCTTCCCAATATGCAATGGTCGCTTGAAGTTCCATAGGATTGTGTACTTCAATTGGAATATTAAATTCTGCATCCACATTAGCCGCAATTGTTTTTGTAATCCCAGCACCTCTTTTATAATTGAAAGGTGATTTTAAATTTGCAGCATCTAATCTAGCTTTATCAAAATTGGTTTCAAAACTTTCAGTTTCATAATCGGGTTTTACAAATCGAACGGCGGCATTTGCATTTTCAAAACTATCTGCAACAATAAGTGCAATGGGTTGTCCAAAAAAACGAACCTTATTATCGTACAAAACCTTATGTCCTCTCCACTCCGATACATTCTTTGGTCTTTCCACACTATTGGTACTATATCCAGGAACTGCAGGACAATTCGCATAATATATTACATCTAAGACACCAGGCATCGCAAGTGCTTTAGATACATCTAAGTTTTTTATATTTCCTTTTGCAATATTACTAGTTACAAAAACTGCGTAAGCTAAATTTGGTAAACTATGCTCAGCGGTATATTTTGCTTTACCTGTTACTTTATCGGCACCATCCACTCTTTCATCTTCCCAGAATATAGTATTCATATTATTCGTATTCATTGTATATTGTTTGAAGATGATTAAATTTTAGTTCCTGTTTTTGCAACTTCTTCAATTGCATCAACAATGTTTTGATAAGCACCACATCTACAAATATTCGTGTCCATAAAAGCTTTAATAGAATCACGTGTTTTGGCTTGCCCTTCTCTAACACAAGCCACTGCTGACATAATTTGTCCCGAAGTGCAATAACCACACTGAAAAGCATCATGTTTTAAAAAGGCAGCTTGCATTGGATGTAATTGCTCCGTAGTTGATAGGCCTTCAATAGTAGTAATGTTATTGTTTTGATTAGCTACTGCTAATTGCATGCATGATTTAGTTCTTTTGCCGTTAATGTGAATGGTACATGCACCACACTGCCCCATTTCGCATCCTTTTTTAGTTCCAGTAAAAGCAAGCTCTTCTCTTAATAAATTTAAAATAGTAGAACGCGCATCAATTTCAAGATGTAATAGTTTTCCATTGATAGTAATCGTCAATTTTTCTTTAGCTATCGGCGTGGGCACAAAAGCATCCACTGCAAAAGCTTTGACTAATGTGGTAGGCGTTAAATACAAAGCTGCCATGGCAGCAGACTTTTTTAAGAAGCCCCTTCTTGCATCATTATAATTACAGGCTTTCATTGGCATGAATTGAAAATTTCAGTATTTGATATTGTAGTTATGTAAATTACTAAGGTTTACTTAAACGATTCTTACATTTCTTGAAAAACTTTCTTCTAAAGAAATTAAGGTTTCAGTACGTTCAATCCCTTTTATTTTTTGTAATTCATCATGTAAAACAAAACGAAGTTGTTGAATATCCTTACAAACAATTTCAACAAACATGCTATAATTGCCAGTTGTATAATTTACACGAACCACTTGAGGAATGGCTTTTAAGGCTTGTGCCACGGTATCATACATAGAGCTTTTTTCTAAGTAAATTCCAATAAAGGCGATAATGTCGTAGCCCAATACTTTTAAATCTACAGCTAGTCTCTTCCCTTGAACAATACCTAATTCCTCCAATTTCTTAATGCGCACGTGAATGGTACCGCCTGATACAAAAAACTGCTTACCCAAATCGGCATAGGAAACCTCAGCATCTTGCATCATTGACTGAATAATTTGCAAATCCAGCTTATCTAGGCTTTTGTCAATGTTTAATTTAGGGGTAATTTTAGACTCCATATTTGTATATTTTTAAATAATATGCTAATTTATTAATAATGTTCTATATTTTAAAATAAATACTTAAAATATTTGCAAGATAAAGGTCATTACCTTAGTTTTGATATATCAAATGAGGGAAACACACCGTAAACCCTCAACTGAAAAGTTCTTAATACTGTGGGGTGATGAAATCTTGGCATACATACCTTCTTGTCTCGAAGGCGGGGATCACGGGATAAACGTAACATAGAGCCGTCTAGCAATAGACGACCAGGGTCGACCACTGAAACTTTGTGTTATAGCTAACTGCCCCTTGGAGGTTCGAGCCCTCCCCCTACAGCAAAAAAAAGCTCCTATTACATTGATAATAAATGTTTTAGGAGCTTTTTTAATTGTATCAGGTGACACTATAGGTGACACTAAAATAATTTTATTTCAACTTAACTTTATATAAAAGGATAAAAATGGAAGTGTATTTAATTGGAAATGGATTTGATTTGGATTTAGGAATAGATTCGTCTTACATATCATATTATAGGTCAAGATATTTTTTAGATCTATGCATGAGATCACCAGTAGCTAAATATATAAAGAGTTTAAATGAAAAGAATTACAAAGAAAACTGGGTCGATTTTGAGGAAGCCATCAAATTATACTGCATAAATGTATTAGGCAATGAATTCGTTGTTGATGAGGAAAAAGTAATTAAAGATATTAATATTAGAGATTTTGAAGATCATTTCAAAGAAATTCGTGATTCAATAGCCCAATTCCTATTAGAGCAAGCATCTAAAGTTGACTTGCAAAAAATACCAGAAGATAAAAAATCAGTATTAATTGCAAAAGAAATTGTCAACAGGATTGAAGAAACATCAGATAAACATGGATCTGAAATTCAACAAAACAATCAAATTAAAATTATTACATTTAATTACACTAATTCACTTTCAAAATTAATTGAAAATGAAGCTAGAAAGAAATGGGCTGTATCAAATGGATTTGGAGAAAAGTTTACGAATAATTTTCAAAAAATCAAAGAAAGCATCATTCATATTCATGGCTCATTAGATGCAGATAATATTATTTTGGGAATTGAGGATGTTGGAAACATTATACCAAAAGAAACTTTCATTGTTAGAAAATCTATACACGTTGATTATTCTAAATTTTCACTTGGGCTAATGAACAAAGCAAATACCGTAACAATTTTTGGTCACTCATTAGGGACTTCAGATGAAATGTACTTTAAGAAGCTTTTCACTTTATGGAAACAAACTCCTTCAAATAATGATAAAAGAAAAATTACTATTTACCACAAAAAGGATCCTATACAAAAAGTTTACTATAACAATAGAATTTTAGAATTAATTGAATTTACAACAAGCGATTTCAAAGAATTAAATGATTATAAATTTATTGAAGTGTCATAATTAGAAAATAATTATCGATTTCTTATTGCATTAATTTTTTCTATTTCTACTTTTAGTCTCTCAGCTTCCTCTTTCTGCTTTGCCTCTTTAATAGCTGTATGTTCTTGTATAGATATCATATTGCTCTTCCAAAAATACTTAGGATCAAAATTATGTCCTTGAGTTTTCACATACATATATAGTGCTAATGGCGTTGGTGTAATGTCCGCTGTTAAATTGTTATCAGATGCAATAAAACCGCCACCCCCCAATCCTGAACCAATTAACTCTAAAGATCGTAAGTGGTCAAGATCATGATCCAATATATGTATTTCTTTTACTCCTGAAATACTAATCAAGTCTTTACATTCAATATTTAAATCATCGCCAATTATTAAGCCGTTTTCGTACAATATTTTTTTTGAATTTTCACATGCATACTTAATTATTTTTGCTTCACAAGAAGTCAATTGTTTAAGTAAATCAACAAAAATTAGATTTTCATCACTTTGTACATTTATTGTACATGATGAAACAAATAATCCTGCCCACAATTCTTGCAAATTCTCATTATCTATTAAAGATCCATTTTCGATTATCGATAATGCAATTCTTGGGTGTACTTTAAATTGAAGTTTTTCCTCATTAAATTCAAATTTATCTTGAGCTTTAGACAAAATTCTGATAATATTATTCAATCTAAAACTTCTAACGTTATCTCCAAGCATTTTTCCAATTTCTTCACAAGCAGGCACACATACCAATTTTAAAAATGCCTCAATGGCTTCTAATGATTTATTAACTATTGCGTTTGTAGCGTCGCCAAAAGGTTTAATTCCAAATAAATCTTGGCTGGAACTTGCATTGTCATCTTTCATGATATTTTGTAAATCTATTACAAAATTAAATTATTTGAGTTTTGCCAGTCAGTACTTATACTGATTTTTATAGGTTATGACTTACGCACAAAGACTCCTATACTTCCCTAGCTTCAAAGTACTTGCTAATATCTCAGACTGGAGGTAGAAATTTCTTCCTCCTATCCTATGTAATTGAAGCCACCCCTTCTCCGTCCATGAGGTTAATGTTGCTTTTGTAATAGCAGGTTTAAATAATTTACAAGCTTCAGCAGGTGAAATCAGCTTCTCTTCCTGTTCAGACATTACAAGACGCACCTCTTCCCTTATCATTGGTCTTAATAGTTCAACCAATTGATTCGGAGTTATGCCGCTTAATAATATTTGATTTGAAATATTCAAAGCTTATATATTCTTAGATTTATTCTTTTCTTGATATTGCCTCCATTTATACACTGCGAAAGCAGATAAACCCAACCCTGCTAAAATCCATCCCCAAGTTGGAATCTTGAACTTTTTGGGTGGTAATTTAATATCGGCAGTGTGTATTGCCGCAGGTGCTGGTGGTGGAACGGCTGGAGCATGTCTTAATGCATTTGTATGTCGTCAAAGAAAGTGGACAGTATAGTTGTAGAGGGTTTCGTTGTTTAAATGTAGGATTTTTTCTTTTAAAAATAGTTGTTTTCGTCTTTTTAGGGACTGTTGTTTAATGAGTGCTCTTTTCTGTAGGATTTGTTCTTGCCTTCCATAATACACATCTGAAGGGGTGACATTTTGTAGTGATTCATGGTATCGTTGATGGTTATAATACTCCACAAAATCCTCGATAGCATTAATTAATTGTTCGGGATGATAATAGTTTTCAAGTTTCACGATATTTTTCATTGATCGGTGATACCTTTCTATTTTACCTTGTGTTTGCGGATGCATTACCCTTCCATGGATGGATTTGATATTCACGGTTGATAAATAATCTTTCAGTTCGGAGGACACATAACATGAGCCATTGTCACTTAATAAAACAGGTCTTTGACTAGTTTTAAGTTCTGATTTGATTAATGCTTGAGCGATGGTAGATTGAACATTTTCCGCTTTCATCGTGCTACATAACTCCCAGTGGACAATGTACCTGCTGTAATCATCTATAATAGTGCTTAGGTAATACCATCCCCAACCAATGATTTTAAAGTAAGTAAAATCCGTTTGCCACATCTCTTGTACAAACATGGTTTTCTTCTCAAAGGAGTCACTAGCTGATAGCAAAATATGATTAGGCGTAGTGATTAACTCCTTTGACTTTAATATCCTATAAACACTCGACTCAGAGATGAATATACCCCTTGTGTCACTTAGCTTACAAGCCAACTCCCTAGGTGATAAATCACTATATTCTAAAGCAAGTTCCACTACTAGGTTTTTTTCACCTTCAGGGATGGTATTCCACTGCCTACGATTACCGGGTGGCCTCGGTTCTAATCCTAACATTCCTTTGTCTAAGTAAGCCTTATACCATTTGTAAAAAGTACTTTTAGCAATACCTAGCCTTAGTAATGTTTGATGAACGCCTAGCTCCGAACCCTCCACTAGTTTAATTACTTCCTGCTTTTCCTGTGCTGTTAGCTTCATATACTTAGCATACTTTTCATTTAAGCCAGCCTGTCGATACTTTTTTTTAGTATGTTATTTTCAAGCAATAAATCAGCAACAAGTTCCTTAAGCTCCTTATTTTTATTTCGTAGTTCAGCTACTTCATCACTTGTAGCTTCTCTT